>NZ_KV837057.1:104540-179433 GCF_001838465.1 Staphylococcus sp. HMSC061G12 | reverse complement strand
TTATCTCATCAACCGAATTTATTATAGAGCCATTTTAATCAGGGACTAGGACTTTCCTAGTCTCTTTTTTACATAGTTTCAAGTTTTTCTGATAAAATAAAGAGTTGAATAAGAAAGAAATGAGGACTAAGCATGAAACAAGAAGAAATTTATCAGTTAATTAAAGAAGGTCAATTTGAAACAGCGTTAAAAGCACTGTTTGAAAATATTGATGCACATCCTGAAGACATTGAAAACTACATTAATTCAGGTATTCTGCTTGCGGAAGCAGGTGAAATTGAAAAAGCTGAGAAATTTTTCCAAAAAGCTTTAACTATCGATCCGAACAACGGTGCGATTTATTATAATTTAGCTAATGTTTATTATAATGCAGAAAGTTTTAATGATGCGATTAAACTTTATCAACAAGCACTCAAAACAGGTGTCGATGAAGCGGATACCAATTATATGATAGGGATGTCATTTAATAACTTAGGTGACTATAAATCTGCATTACCTTTCCTTATGCGTGCTGCAGAATTAGATCAAAATAAAGATGAAGAAATTCAATTCCAATACGGTTTAGTCCTATGCCATTTAGAATTGTTTGACCAAGCTGTCAAACAGTTAGATACCGTGTTAAATATAAATCCTAAACATACAGACGCATTATATAACCGTGGTTTAGCGGGTTATATGTTTACTGAAGAAATCTATGAAGCAATCCCATACTTTGAAAAAGCAATAGAGATTGATCCAGAACATTTATTAAGTCAGCATGCACTTAAAACATTCACCCAATTTGATGCAGAGGAGGAATAAATTTGGAGAACCCTACATTGTTTGACTATTCGATGGTCAAAGGAACAGTAGAAGCAATCTTATTTCAAAATAAAGATAATTTCTATACCGTATTAAAAGTAGATCCGATTGAAACCAATGAAGATTTTGATAATATGCCTACAATTGTGGGGTTCTTTCCTGAAATTGCTGAAGGCGATGTTTATACCTTCAAAGGTCAAGCTGTGACACACCCTAGATACGGTAAACAATTAAAAGCTGAAACTTTCGAAAAAGAAGTGCCGCAAACAAAAGATGCGATTATCAGTTACTTATCAAGTGATTTGTTTAAAGGTGTCGGTAAGAAAACGGCTGAAAATATCGTAAATACACTTGGTGAAAATACCATCAATAAAATTTTAGATGATCGTTCAGTCCTAGAAGATGTACCGAATTTATCTAAAAAGAAACAAAGTCAAATCGCAGATCAAATCTACAGTAACCAAGAAGTAGAAAAAATTATGATCAGACTTCATGATTTAGGCTTCGGTCCGAAATTAGCGATGAGCATCTATCAAGTTTATCAAAGTGATACCTTACAAACGATTGAGAAAAACCCGTATGATCTTGTCTATGATGTACGCGGTGTCGGTTTCCACAAAGCAGATACTTTAGCTAAGAATTTAGGCATAGAATATAACGCTCCTGAACGCTTAAAAGCAGGTCTGCTTTATACGATAGAAGAAGAATGTATTAAACAAGGTCATACATTTTTACCTAAAGATTATGTATTAGAAACTTCGTTAGAGATGTTAAGCAAGGGATATGACCAAACGATAGATGCCAGTATGTTAGAAAAAATGATACTTGAATTGACAGAAGAAAGTAAGTTGGTGGAAGCGGATGAAACACTTTCTATCCCAAGCTTATATTATTCAGAAGTCAAAAGTGTGCAGAACCTGTATCGTATTGCGTCACATCAAGCTAAATTAGAGAATATTGAACAATCTGACTTACAAATCAATATTGGTGAAATCGAGGAAATGAATGGAGTCAACTACGCATCTTCTCAAAAAGAAGCACTTGAAACAGCGATTAATTCAAAAGTCATGCTGCTGACAGGTGGTCCAGGTACCGGTAAAACAACGGTTATCAAAGGCATCGTTGAACTCTATGCGGAAACGCATGGTTTATCCTTATCCTATGACGATTACCAAGAAGATGATTATCCGATAGCGCTTGCTGCACCTACAGGACGTGCAGCCAAACGTTTACAAGAATCGACTGGACTTGAAGCAATGACTATCCATCGTTTAATCGGCTGGAGTCAAGATACCAAGCCTGAAGATGTCTTAGAAAATGAAATTACTGCTAAGCTCATCATTATTGATGAAATGTCGATGGTAGATACATGGTTGTTTCATCAGTTCTTAAATGCAGTACCGATTGATGCACAAATCATTTTAGTCGGAGATGAAGACCAGTTACCATCAGTCGGCCCAGGACAAGTGTTTAAAGATTTAATTGATGCGAAAGTCATTCCACGTGTTAATTTAACTGAAGTCTACCGTCAACAAGATGGTTCTAGTATCATTGAACTCGCACATAAAATGAAATTAGGTCAGCCGATAGACATTACTGAGCGTTTCCATGATCGCAGCTTTATTCCTTGTACAGCTGAACAAATACCAGATGTAGTCAATAAAGTGGTGAGTTCTGCTGTTAAAAAAGGCTACGATATGAGCGATATTCAAGTCTTGGCTCCGATGTATCGCGGCAGTGCCGGCATTAAGCGTTTGAATAAAGTATTACAAGATATCTTGAATCCTAAAGCTGAAGATGCAAGAGAGATTGAGTTCGGAGAAGCGGTCTTTAGAAAGGGCGACAAAGTCTTACAACTTGTGAATCGTCCTAATGATAATATTTTCAATGGTGATATCGGTGTGATTGTCGGTATCTTTTGGGCACGTGAAAACGAATTAAATAAAGATATACTTGTCGTTGATTTCGAAGGCAATGAAATTACATTTACCAAACAAGATATGATGGAGTTAACACATGCTTATTGTACTTCCATTCATAAAGCACAAGGTTCAGAGTTTCCAATTGTTATTATGCCGATTGTAAAACAATATTATCGCATGTTGCAGCGTCCGATTATCTATACAGGACTTACACGTGCCAAACAATCTTTAGTTTTTCTTGGTGACAGCCAAGCCTTTGACATCGGTATGAAGACCCATGGCCAAGTTCGTATGACGAGACTCGCACAATTGCTCAGAGATTACTTCGGTCATGAGAGTGAAACAAATGAAGAACAAGCAGATGAACAAACAAATGACCAAACAACCTCAGCACCTGCACAACAACTCGTAGAATTAACAGAAGCAACGATTTATGAAATTGACCCGATGATTGGTATGGGTAAGGTCACACCTTATACTTTTAATCATGAATAAAGTGTTGTGTGAAGTATGATATATGTTGACTTTTAAAGTCTGTCAGACTAAAATAAAATTAATTCGCATAAAGCCGAGTAAGCAAATCGTTATGCCTAAGAGAGGTACCGGGTGGTGTAAGGTATCGCATCATTTGCTGAACGCTACTTTATGTCAGTCCGTATAAGAACAAGAGTGATGCAGGATAATTTGCTGCATAACTAGGGTGGTACCGCGATGCATTCGTCCCTTTGAGGATGAATGCATTTTTATTTTGTGAAAGAACCTATACGGCAATGTTTTAAATATGTATATTAGGAGTGAGTTATTTATGAAGCGATTAAAAGCGAGTGAAATCAGACAAAATTTCATTGATTACTTTAAAGAAAATGGACATATGGTCGAACCTTCTGCACCTTTAGTACCGATTGATGACGATTCATTATTATGGATCAACTCAGGTGTTGCGACATTAAAAAAATACTTTGATGGACGAGAAATTCCAAAAAAACCACGTATCGTGAACGCGCAAAAAGCGATTCGTACAAACGATATTGAAAACGTTGGTTTTACTGCACGTCACCATACTTTCTTTGAAATGTTAGGGAACTTTTCTATTGGTGATTATTTCAAACGTGAAGCGATTGAATTTGCTTGGGAATTCTTAACTAGTGATCGTTGGATGGGTATGGAACCTGAAAAATTATACGTGACCATTCACCCTGAAGATATGGAAGCTTTCGATTTATGGCACGATGTCATCGGTTTAGATGAAAGCCGTATTATTCGTATTGAAGGCAACTTCTGGGATATCGGTGAAGGTCCATCAGGTCCGAACACAGAAATCTTCTATGACCGTGGTCCAGACTATGGTCAAGATGATCCGGCTGAAGAAATGTATCCAGGTGGCGAAAACGAACGTTACTTAGAAGTTTGGAACTTAGTATTCAGTGAATTCAACCATAATCCAGATCATACGTATACACCACTTCCAAATAAAAACATTGATACTGGCATGGGTCTAGAACGTATGGCATCGATTGCGCAAAATGTACGTACTAACTATGAAACTGACCTATTTATCCCAATCATTGAAGAAGTTGAACAAATTTCAGGGAAGAAATATCAACAAGATGCTACGCAAGATGTTGCATTCAAAGTCATTGCGGATCATATCAGAACCATCGCATTCGCAATCGGTGATGGCGCTTTACCAGCAAATGAAGGCCGCGGTTATGTCTTACGCCGTTTATTACGTCGTGCAGTTCGTTTCAGTCAATCTTTAGATATCAACAAACCATTTATGTATGAACTTGTCGATACAGTGGCAGACATTATGGAACCTTACTATCCAGAAGTAAAACAAAAAGCAGATTTCATTAAACGTGTCATTAAATCTGAAGAAGAACGTTTCCACGAAACATTAGAAGAAGGCTTAGCAATTTTAAATCAATTTATCAAAACAGCTAAAAACGGCGATAAAATGATTAAAGGTGAAGATGCGTTCAAATTATATGATACGTATGGTTTCCCAGTTGAATTGACTGAAGAAATCGCTGGTAACGAAGGTTTAAGTGTCGATATGGCGACATTCGAAACAGAAATGCAGCAACAAAGAGATCGTGCACGTCAAGCACGTCAAAATTCACAATCAATGCAGATTCAAAGTGAAGTGTTGAAAAATATTACGACAGATAGTGAATTTGTCGGTTATACACATACAGATTATCAAACGGAGTTAACAGACTTAATTTATAATGGCGAAGCGGTAGAACAAGCAGATGCGGGTGAGACAGTTTACTTTATCTTAAAACAAACACCATTCTACGCTGTTTCAGGCGGACAAGTGGCTGACCAAGGTACAGTCGGCAATGACAACTTCGAAATTGAAGTGACTGAAGTAACGAAAGCACCAAATGGACAAAACTTGCATAAAGGTATCGTGCAATTCGGTCAAGTCACAAAAGGCGCACAAGTCGACGCTTCAGTTAACCAAGAAGAACGTCGTGCTATTACGAAAAACCATAGTGCAACCCACTTATTACATGCTGCGCTGAAAGAAGTGTTAGGTGACCATGTCAATCAAGCAGGTTCACTCGTTGAAGGCGAACGTTTACGTTTTGACTTCTCACATTTCGGTCCTGTGACTAAAGAAGAATTAGAACAAATTGAACGTCGTGTCAATGAACAAATCTGGAACGGCATTAATGTTTCAATCAAAGAAATGCCGATTGAAGAAGCCAAAGCTTCAGGTGCAATGGCATTATTCGGTGAAAAATATGGCGATATTGTCCGTGTTGTAGATATGAAACCATTCTCAATTGAATTATGCGGCGGTATCCATGTTCAAAACACATCAGAAATCGGTTTATTTAAAATTGTCAGCGAATCAGGTACAGGTGCTGGTGTCAGACGTATTGAAGCCTTAACAGGTAAAGCAGCATTCTTATACCTTGAAGGTATCCAAGATAAATTCAATGAAGTGAAACACATAGTGAAAGCTAAAGACGATACACAAGTGGCTGAAAAAGTAACGCACGTGATTGACAGCGAAAAACAATTACACAAACAATTAGAACAACGTAACCAAGAAATCACTGCACTAAAAATGGGCAGCTTAGATGATCAAGTTGAAGACATTAACGGGTTGAAAGTATTAGCGTTACAAGTAGAAGCAGACAATGCGAAAGCCTTAAGACAAACTATGGATGATTTCAAATCTAAATTACAAGATGCGGTCATTATCTTAGCAAGTGATGTCGGTGGTAAAGTTGCTTTAGTTGCGACGGTACCGAAATCAGAGACAAATAAAGTCAAAGCAGGCGACATTATTAAAGAAATGGCACCTGTTGTCGGCGGTAAAGGCGGCGGTCGTCCAGATATGGCACAAGGCGGCGGCAGCGAGCCAAGTAAGATAACAGATGCATTACAATTCATTAAAAACTACATTAAATCACTATAATCTCCTTGCACTCTCATGTAGAATAGAGGATGTATCAGCCTACTATAGTAGAAGGAGTGTGTAGTAAAATGAACAATTTTGATAAAACAATGCGTTTCAATATTGAAGAAGTACCAAAAGATGATGTTAAATCCGTGCTGACTAATGTGTATCGTACCCTTGAAGAACGTGGTTACAATCCAGTAAACCAAATTGTAGGATATTTACTTTCAGGAGATCCTGCGTATATCCCACGTCATAACGAAGCAAGAAATCAAATCAGACGTATCGACCGTGATGATATCATGGAAGAACTTGTTTCTAATTATTTGAAGGTATCAGATAAAGAATAATCAATGTTATCACATAAAATTATCGGATTAGATGTTGGCAGCAAAACAGTCGGCGTTGCTGTGAGCGACTTAATGGGTTGGACTGCTCAAGGCTTAGATACACTCCGAATCAATGAAGAAGAAAATGAATTAGGTATAGACCGCTTGGCAGCTATCATCAAACAAGAGGATGCAGATACTGTCGTGATAGGATTACCGAAGAACATGAATAATTCTATTGGATTTAGAGGCGAAGCTTCGTTAAAATACAAAGAAGCACTCCTTGAAGCATTACCAGATCTTAAAGTGGTAATGTGGGATGAGCGCCTAAGTACAATGGCAGCTGAAAGGTCATTGTTAGAAGCAGATGTTTCTAGAAAAAAACGCAGCAAGGTCATCGATAAAATGGCAGCTGTGTTTATCTTGCAAGGCTATTTAGATTCACTTTAATTTACCGTAAAAGGAGCGTTATTTATGTCAGAGAAAAATCAAAATCAAGAAGCGGAATTACAAATCAACAACGATGAGGAATTATTAACTTTATTCGATGAAGAAGGCAATGAAGTCCTTTATCGTAAAGTATTAGAATTTTATCATCCTGAATTTGACAAAGAATATGTCATTTTAGCTGAAGAAGGCGAAGCGTCAGACGACGATGATATGATTGAATTAATTCCGATGATCAATGTCCCAGATGAGTCTGGTGACGGCGGTAAATTCTTACCAGTTGAAACTGAAGAAGAGTGGGACATGATTGAAGAAATCGTTAACACTGAAATGGAATAAATGAGCAGTTATGAAGCGGAGGTTATCCTCCGCTTTTTTCGTGCCTCGAAATATAATTTTTACTTGACTCATACCAAAGTATTTTGCAGATATTCATTCTGAGTACTTAATATTCAATAGGTTTTATGGTAAAATATGTAAAGTTAAATAATGATATGTGCAACAGCGATATAAGAATCAGTCAAACTGCGACTGATTTATTTTTATTCTTTTGTACATTGTATGGATAAAGGAAGAGAAATATGAGCAAAAATGAAAGTTATTTAGTTGCGTTATCACAAAAGCATTCCCATCCATTAGAAAGATTAAGACCTTATGCGATAGAACATGAGGTACCGATTATTCATCCTTTATCATTAGATATGATCAAACAGTTGATACGCATCCATCAGCCTAAGCGTATTTTAGAAATCGGTACTGCTATTGGCTATAGCGCTATGCATTTTGCGTCTGTTGATCCTTCTGTGCATATATGGACGATTGAACGTGATAAAAACATGTATCAACAAGCTGAACAAAACATTGAAGACTTTGGATATCAAACGCAAATTCATATGATTTATGGAGATGCGAGAGAAACATTTGACCAAGTCTCTGATACACAGTTCGATATGATATTTATCGATGCGGCAAAAGCACAAACAAAGAAATTCTTTGAACTGTATACCCCCTTGCTTAGAGAAGGCGGTTTAGTCGTTGTTGATAACATTTTATATCATGATTTTGTTGCTGATATTGATGTAGTTCGCAGCAGAAATATTAAACAAATGGTGAAGAAGATTCAAAAGTTCAACGCATGGTTAAATGATAACGAAGCATATCAAACAAACTTTTTAGATATAGAAGACGGTTTAGCAATAGCCGTAAAAGGAGACTCGAAATGACAGAATTACTCGTGACACCTAAATCAGTCGCACATATTGAGACTTTAATTGAAAAAGGTGCTGATGCTTTTGTGATAGGAGAACAAAAGTTCGGTTTACGCTTAGCAGGTGAATTTGACCGTACTGCGATGAGAGAAGCGGTCGATATCATTCATGCACATGGCAAAAAAGCATATGCGGCTGTTAACGGTATTTTTCATAACTATCACTTAAACGCTGTAGAAGATTATATTGATTTCTTACACGAAATCAGAGTAGATCGCATTATCTTCGGTGACCCGGCAGTCGTGATGTATGTTAAAGCACAACAAGACCCGATTGCTTTGAACTGGGACGCTGAAGCATTAGTCACAAACTACTTCCAGTGCAATTACTGGGGTAAACGTGGTGCGAAACGTGCTGTACTTGCGCGCGAATTGAATTTAGAAGAAATCTTGAACATTAAAGCACATGCGGATATTGAAATTGAAGTACAAGTCCATGGTATGACATGTATGTTCCAATCAAAACGTATGCTGCTCGGCAATTATTATACATTCCAAGACAGACAAATGAAGATAAAACGTAATGAAACAGACAAGGATTTATTGTTATACGATGAAGAACGCGAAAATCAATATCCGGTGTTTGAAGATTATAACGGCACTCATATTATGTCACCGAATGATATCTGCTTGATTGAAGAGTTAGAGCCGTTGCTTGAAGCGGGCATCGACAGCTTGAAAATTGATGGTGTATTACATACAGAAGAATATATTAACGTATGTACAGAACAATATAGAGAAGCCATTGATTTATATCATGAAGACCCTGAAGCTTATGAAGATGAAAAATTCATGCTCGTTGATCCGATTGAAGCCATTCAACCAGACCATCGACCATTCGATGAAGGATTCTTATTCAAACATACCGTTTATTAAGGAGGAAAAATCTTGGTTACTCAAGTTAAAGAAGTAAAAACACAAGCTAAACGCCAAGTGAAAAAGCCAGAGTTGCTTGCACCTGCAGGTAACTTGGAAAAACTGAAAATTGCTGTACATTATGGGGCAGACGCAGTCTTTTTAGGCGGACAAGAGTATGGACTCCGTTCTAATGCTGATAACTTCACAATGGAAGAAATCAAAGAAGGCGTTGAATTCGCATCACAATACGGTGCAAAAATTTATGTCACAACAAATATCATCGCGCATGATGAAAATATGGATGGTTTAGAAGATTATTTAAGAAATCTAGAAGCCACAGGCGCAACAGGAATTATTGTTGCGGACCCATTGATTATTGAAACATGTAAACGTGTCGCACCTAAACTTGAAATTCATTTATCAACACAACAATCACTAAGTAACTATAAAGCAGTAGAGTATTGGAAAGAAGAAGGTTTAGATCGTGTTGTACTTGCACGTGAAACAGGCGCAATGGAAATGAAAGAGATGAAAGAAAAAGTAGATATCGAAATCGAAGCTTTTATCCATGGCGCAATGTGTATCGCATATTCCGGCCGCTGTACTTTAAGTAATCATATGACAGCACGTGACTCTAACCGCGGCGGATGCTGCCAAAGCTGTCGTTGGGATTATGACTTATTAGAAGTCGATGAAGATGGCGACTTAGACTTATTTTATAAAGAAGAAGAAGTCGTTCCATTTGCGATGAGTCCTAAAGACTTGAAGTTAATCGAATCTATTCCAAACATGATGGATATCGGTATTGATTCACTTAAAATCGAAGGACGTATGAAATCAATTCACTATATTGCGACTGTTGTTTCTGTCTATCGTAAAGTGATTGATGCTTATGCAGCAGACCCTGACAACTTTAAAATTAAACCAGAGTGGTTAATAGAATTAGATAAATGTGCTAACAGGGACACTGCTTCTTCATTCTTTGAAGGCACACCTGGTTATCAACAACAAATGTTCGGTAATGAATCTAATAAGAAAACACCATATGATTTCTGCGGTTTAGTGTTAGATTATGACAAAGAAACAAAAATGGCGACAATTCAGCAGCGTAATCACTTTAAACCTGGACAAGAAATTGAATTCTTCGGTCCTGAAATCGATAACTTTACACAAGTCGTCGAAGCGATTTATGACGAAGAAGGCAATGCATTAGATGCTGCACGTCACCCACTTCAAATTGTTCAATTTAAAGTGGATCATGATATTTATCCAAACAACATGATGCGAAAGGAAATAGGATAATGAAAGCCACTACCATTATAGGCATTGCAGGCGGTTCTGGATCAGGTAAAACATCAGTCACAAACGAAATTCTGCATAATTTAGAAGGTCATAGTGTTGCATTAATTGCACAAGACTACTATTATAAAGACCAATCACATTTAACATTTGAAGAACGCTTACAAACGAATTATGACCATCCGTTTGCGTTCGATAATGATTTATTGATTCAAAATCTAATCGATTTACGCAATGGTATACCTGTAGAGGTGCCCACGTATGATTATGTCAATCACACGAGAAGCCCTGAAACCATTGCATTTCAACGGAAAGATGTTATTATCGTAGAAGGAATATTTGCACTAGAAAACAAAACATTACGTGATTTAATGGATGTTAAGATTTATGTCGATACCGATGCAGATTTACGTATCTTAAGACGCTTGATGCGTGATACGAAAGAGCGAGGTCGCTCTATGGAATCTGTCATTGATCAATATATGTCTGTCGTACGTCCGATGCATAATCAATTCATCGAACCGACTAAACGTTATGCGGATATTATTATCCCTGAAGGCGGCAGCAATAAAGTTGCTATCGATATAATGACGACAAAAATCCAATCATTAATACAAAATCAACAGTAACACTTGAGTAAAGGAAGATGAAAATATGGAAAACCAAAAACAATATCCAATGACCCAAGAAGGTTTTGAAAAGCTAGAACAAGAACTTGAAGAATTAAAAACTGTCAAACGACCTGAAGTCGTAGAAAAAATCAAAGTTGCACGTTCTTTCGGGGACTTATCTGAGAACTCTGAGTATGATGCAGCGAAAGATGAACAAGGTTTCATTGAACAAGATATCCAACGTATTGAACACATGATTCGCAATGCATTGATTATTGAAGATACAGGTGATAACAATGTGGTACAAATCGGGAAAACTGTGACATTTGTTGAACTGCCTGATGGTGATGAAGAAGTGTATCAAATTGTTGGGTCTGCAGAAGCAGATGCATTCAATGGCAAAATTTCAAACGAATCACCGATTGCCAAAAGTTTAATCGGTAAACATCTAGAAGACGAAGTTCGTGTACCACTTCCAAACGGTGCAGAAATGAAAGTGAAAATTACTAATATTCAATCACAATAATCATTTATCACAAAGGCTGATATCGCTTTATGATAAATAGATAACAAAGGGTTGGTGATACTTTTGTTTGAAGCTTGCTTCAAATGGACAAAAGTAAAGCGCCAACCTTTTTTATGTGATGATCGTGGTGAACATGGTCTTTGGTCGTTGCACTAGACAAATTATGATAAAATATCACTGATAGTTCATTTGAAAGGGGAAATGGCAATGATAGGAATCATTGGCGCAATGGAAGAAGAAATAATGATATTAAAAGAACATATTGAGGATTTAGAAGAAGTTACCATTGCTCATGTAAAATTTTATAAAGGTAAAATTAATGATAAAGCAGTCGTCTTGACTTTAAGCGGTATCGGTAAAGTTAACGCAAGTATCTCCACTGCTTTACTTATTCAACAATTCTCCCCAGAGGCAATTTTGAATACAGGTTCTGCAGGGGCGCTAGATCACTCGTTGAACGTGGGTGATGTCTTAATTGGGACAGAAGCGATGTATCATGATGCGGATGCGACGGCATTCGGTTATGAATTGGGACAAATTCCGAATATGCCGATTGCGTATGAAGCGGATGATAACTTAGCAGAATTAGCACAAGCTGTTATTGAGAAGCAAAACTTAACAGGTCGCTTAGGTATGATTGTCAGCGGCGACAGTTTTATCGGTGAAGTTAAACAACGTGAATACATTAAAGAACATTTCCCTAAAGCTATGGCTGTAGAGATGGAATCTGCAGCAATTGCACAAACATGTTATCAATTTAACACACCGTTTATTATTACAAGAGCAGTATCAGATTTAGCGAATGGTGAAGCAAATATTACGTTTGATGAATTCATTGGAGAAGCAGCGAAAACATCAAGTGAAACTGTACTCCAAATGTTAAAATCATTATAAAGATAAGGTGGATTAATGTAATGGGAATTTTAAGTAGGAATTTTATGCCGAATGCTTATGTTAAATCAATCCATGAAATAGACTTTGATCAGTTAGCAGAAAATGGAATCAAAGGCGTTATTACGGATTTGGACAATACATTAGTAGGTTGGGACGAAGCTGATCCGACACCGGCAGTCATTCATTGGTTTAATATGTTGAATGAAAAAGGTATCAAAGTGACAGTGGTTTCAAATAACCATCAAGGCAGAGTATCTAGTTTCTGCCAACCACTCAAAGTCAATTATATCTTTGAAGCTAAAAAACCGATGGGAAAAGCCTTTAAACATGCATCAGAACGTATGGGATTAAAACCTGAAGAGACTGTTGTTATTGGTGATCAAATGATGACAGATGTCTTTGGCGGTAATAGACGTGGCATGTATACTGTTATGGTTGTTCCTGTTAAAAAAACTGATGGATTTATCACGAAATTCAATCGAATTATTGAAAGACGTTTATTACACAGATACAAAAGAAAAGGCTATATTAAATGGGAGGAAAATTGATTGACAGAAACGAAATGTATTGGATGCGGTGCGACTTTACAAGCCGATGATCCAAAGAAACCAGGTTATGTGCCAGCGCACAATCTGCATAAAGAAGATGTGATATGTCAACGCTGTTTCAGATTAAAAAATTATAACGAGATTCAAGATGTGGGTATGGATAGCCAAGATTTCTTGGACTTATTAAATCATCTTGCAGATAAAAAAGGACTTGTAGTCAATGTTGTAGATATCTTTGATTTTGAAGGTTCCTTCATAAATGCTTTAAAGCGTATTGTAGGGAATAAAAAAGTGATTCTTGCAGCGAATAAAATTGATTTATTACCTAAACAAATTAATAAACGCCGTGTTAAAGATTGGTTGAAAAAATCCGCGCGAAAATATGGGTTGGAAGCGGAAGATGTTGTTTTAATTTCTGCAGAAAAAGGATACGGCATTCAAGATTTATTAGAAGCTATCCAACAACACCGAAAACAAGAAGATGTTTATATCGTAGGCACAACCAACGTTGGGAAATCTACATTAATCAATAAACTGATTGAACAAAGTGTTGGTGAAAAGAATGTAGTAACAACTTCACGATTCCCAGGAACAACTTTAGATTTAATAGATATTCCATTAGACGATCATTCATTTATGTACGATACACCTGGTGTCATACAAGATCATCAAATGACGCATTATGTTTCTGAAAAAGAACTTAAACAAATTATGCCTAATAAAGAAGTAAAACAACGTGTTTATCAATTAAACGAAGAACAAACACTCTTCTTTGGAGGATTAGCAAGAATCGATTACGTTTCTGGAGGTAAACGCCCACTGGTTTGTTATTTTTCTAATAATTTGCTGATTCATCGGACTAAAACTGAAAAAGCCAATGAGTTATGGCGTACTCAGCTCGGTAAATTATTAGCACCACCAAGTAATAAAGATGATTTTAATTTAGACGAAATGAAAGCAGTACGCTTGGAAACGGGTAAAGAGAAGAGAGACGTAATGATTGCAGGGTTAGGTTTTATAACAATTGGACCTGGAGCAAAAGTTATTGTCAGAGTTCCGAAATCAGTTGATGTTGTATTGAGAAATTCAATCATGTAGCAGGTGATAGTTATGAAATTTGCAGTAATCGGTCATCCTATAGACCACTCGTTATCTCCAATTATGCACGACGCAAACTTTAAAGCGTTAAAGCGAGATGACACTTATGAAGCATTAAACATTCCACCAAAACATTTTCATTTAATCAAAGAAATTATAAATGAAAAACAATTGGATGGTTTTAATATTACTATTCCGCATAAGGAAAACATTATACCTTACCTTGATGAAATAGATTCACATGCCGAAACAATTGGCGCTATTAATACAGTGAAGATTGAAAATGGTCGTTGGTTAGGTTATAACACTGATGGCATTGGTTATGTTAAAGGGTTGCAAGAAGTATATCCAAAACTAGAAAATGCAAAAATATTGCTAATAGGAGCAGGTGGCGCTAGTAAAGGTTTAGCAGCCGCATTGAATGAGATTGTTACAACACCTTTAGCTGTTGCGAATCGTACAATGAGCAGATTCGATACTTGGGATTTATCTGTAGAACAATTAACGCTAAGTGATGCTGAGAAAATGTTGGGGCGTTTTGATATTGTCATAAATACTACACCTGCTGGAATGAATAAAAATAAAGATGTAGTGATATCATTAGACAACCTAGCACCTCACACACTTGTTAGTGATATCGTCTATATTCCATCCAAAACGCCGATATTAGCACTCGCTGAAGAAAAAGGTAATCCTATATATAATGGCTTGGATATGTTTGTTAATCAGGGTGCTGAAAGTTTTAAAATTTGGACAGGTCAAACAGCTGATACTGAGGCGATGAAAACGGCAGTAATCGAACAATTAAAAAGGAGAAATTAAATGCTTACAGGAAAACAAAAGAGATTTTTAAGAAGTAAAGCGCATCATGTGAATCCTACTTTTCAAATTGGAAAAGCTGGTTTAAATGAAAATATGATTGAGCAACTAGATGAAATTTTAGAAAATAGAGAGTTAATAAAAATTCATATCTTACAAAATAATATGGATGATAAAAGTGAACTTGCACAAGCTGTAAGTGAAGCAACAAATAGTGAATTGGTACAAGTAATTGGGTCTATGATTGTTCTATATAAAGAATCAAAAGAAAATAAGCAAATTGAATTACCTTAATTAATGACGCAATCAATAGTATTATACGGGGGCCAATTCAATCCAATTCATACAGCACATTTAGCTGTAGCAAGTGAAGTGTATCATCAATTAAAACCAGATCGTTTTTTATTTTTACCCAGTTACATGTCACCACTTAAAAGCCATAATTCTGAATTAAACACAACACATCGTCTAAAGATGTTAGAGATCGCTACAGAAGAATTAGGATTTGGTGAGGTATGCTTGGATGAAATAGAACGACAAGGTCAAAGTTATACTTACGACACACTAAATGCAATTAAATCTGAACATCCTGATTCAAGACTTTTCTTTATTATCGGCACAGACCAATACGAACAATTAGAACGTTGGTATCGTATTGATGAACTTAAACAAATTGTTACATTTGTTGTTGTCAATCGAGGAAAAGAAGTACAGGAAGTATCAGAAGACATGATAGCTGTAAGGATACCTAGAATTGATATCAGTTCATCATTGATTCGTCACCGTGTACAATCAGGTGAATCAATACAAATTCTAGTTCCTAAACAGGTTGAATCATATATCAGAAGGGAGCGATTATATGAAAATTGAAGAAGCTATCAAACTAGTTGAAGAAAAACTGCCAAAGAAAAGATATAAACATTCATTAAGAGTAGCTGAGACAGCAAAACATTTAGCTGAAATCCATAAAGGGGACGTGGAAAAAGCTGAACTTGCTGGTGTTTTACATGACTTTTCAAAATATGATGATTTAGGATATATGTATCAAATTGTAGGTCAGCATAATTTAGACCCAGATTTATTAAGTTATGGTTCAGAAATTTTACATGGCCCAGTCTGTGCAGTTATTATGAAAGAGAAGTATGGTATTACTGATGAAGAAGTATTAGCTGCTATTCACTATCATACGACTGGTCGTGCACAAATGACAAAAACAGAAAAATTGGTTTTTATTGCGGACTATATTGAACCAAAAAGAGAAATACCAGGCGTTGAAGAAATTAGAGGAATGGCAGAACAACCAGGCAACTTAGATCAAACAATTTATGAAATCTCTAAAAGAACAGTGCTATTTTTAATTGGTAAAGATATCAGTGTGTACAAAGCGACGATTGATTGTTTAAACTACTATAATTTCAGTGATGAAAGAATAAAGGATGATTAAATGCAAGTAGAACAAATTTTAGATATAGCGATTAAAGCAGTTGAAAGTAAAAAAGCAGAAGAAGTTATTTCACTTAATTTAGAAGGTATTCATGATATGGCAGACTACTTTGTTATTTGTCATGGTAATAATGAACGTCAAGTACAAGCAATCGGTAGAGCGGTAAAAGAAGCTGCAGATAAAGAAGGTATTAATGTTTCAGTGTTTGAAGGTTTAAACGAAGCAAGATGGATTTTATTAGATTTATCTGGTGTTATCGTACACATCTTCCATAAAGATGAACGCGGCTATTATAACATTGAAAAACTTTATAGAGATGCACCGATGAAAACATATGAGGAAGCTTATTAAATGAGCCAGTATGAAGGCTTTAGCCAATATTATGATGAGCTTACACAAGATCAACCATACAATCAATGGCTAGAAATTATACGACAAGCAACTTCTAAGCGAACTAGTATATTGGATATTGGCTGTGGTACTGGTAGTTTGACGACGTTATTAACTGATTTTAAAAGTGTAACAGGAATGGATTTAAGTAGTGATATGCTCGCAGTTGCTTCCCAAAAGTCTGATTCAGTTAGATGGATTGAGGGTGACATGACAGATTTTGAATTAGGTCAAAATTTTGATGTCATTACTATATTGTGTGATTCATTAAATTATATTACTGATCAACATGATGTTATTGAAACATTTAAGCATGTATATCGCCATTTAAATACTGATGGAACATTTATCTTTGATGTCCACTCAAAGTTTAAAATGAATACGCTATTTGCAAATCAAACATATATTGATGAAACTGAACATATCTTTTTAGCATGGGAAGCAATTCAAGGTGATTTACCTGACAGTGTATGGCATTATATGACTTTCTTTGAACAACAAGACGATGGAAGTTATCGACGTTTTGATGAAGAGCATTTTCAAAAAACATTCAGCGAACAAGCATATATTGAAATGCTTAATGAAGTTGGTTTTAGCCACATTCATACATTTTATGACTTTGATATTGAAAATCATGATGAACAAAGCGATCGCTTATTCTTCATAGTTAAAAAATAAAAGAAGAAAAATCACTCCTTTAAACGTTTAAAAGATAAAGGAGTGAATTTTTTATGTTAGAACAGTTAAAACACTACTATAACCAATATAAGCATTTCTCATGGTTATTGGTTATTGCAGTTATTGTGCTTGCTTTTATTTTAATGAAACTACACTCTGATAGTAGTAACCAAGAAATAGAATCAACTGCTCAAAATGTGAGCAACTCTCATTTAGATAATGACAAACAAAATTTTTCAAAAAAGAGAGAATCAAACAAAGAGGCCGACACAGAAACTGAAGCAAATAGAAAAACTAAAGTAGTAGTGGTAGATGTTAAAGGGGCTGTTGAACACCCTGATATTTATGAAATGAAAGATAATCAACGTATAAAAGATGTGTTAAATAAAGCAAAGCTAACGAGCAAGGCTGATTTAACAACTATCAATCTTTCGGAGAAATTAACTGACCAAAAAATGATTTTCATACCAGAGAAAGGTCAAAATCTAACAACAAGTAGTAGCATAAGCACCTCTAGTACACAAAGCACTAATAAATCACCACAAACGAAAGTTAACCTTAACAGTGCCAAAGAAAATGAATTAACTACTGTGAACGGCTTAGGACCTTCTAAAGCAAAGGCGATCATTGAATTTAGAGAAACAAAAGGACCTTTTAATAGTGTGGATCAATTGAAAAATGTTAAAGGTATCGGAGAAAAATCGTTCGAGAAGTTAAAAGAATATTTTACAGTTTAACAATATTGATTTATTACTGTGCAGATTTGTAATAAAATAGTATTGTTATAAGACAAAGGAGGTTCAAAGTGTGGAAAGAATTAAATGGGAAGAATACTTTATGGCTCAAAGCCATTTGTTATCTCTTCGCTCAACATGTACAAGATTATCTGTAGGGGCTACTATAGTGAAAGATAATAGAATCATAGCTGGTGGCTATAATGGTTCAGTTGCAGGTGAAGTACATTGTATTGACGAAGGTTGTTTAATGGAAGATGGACATTGTATAAGAACAATACATGCAGAAATGAACGCGATTCTTCAGTGTGCAAAACAGGGTGTTTCAACTGAAGGAGCAACGATATATGTCACACATTTCCCATGTTTGAACTGTACGAAATCTATTATTCAAGCAGGTATTAAGAAAATCTACTATGCCAAAGATTACCATAACCATGATTATGCTTTAAAATTACTGAAACAATCAGGGATTGAATATAAAAAAATACCATTTGATGCCGATCAAGTTGCAGAATTCTTAACGAAGAAGTGATTCATATTTGATATATATCGCACTTGCATTTTTAGAAGGCATCTTATTGATATATAATAAGCCGCTTGCATACACTCTTGCCGGCTTATTATTTTTAATGTTATACAAAAGAAAGCTACCAATATTATTAACCATATTGATATTATGTCAACCTATAATAAGTTATGAAATTTTTTCTAGCCATATAAAGTCTAATATTCAAGATTTAAAGTGGTTTAAGATTCATAGTCATTTGAATAATCGCATTGAAATTACTCAATTAAAGGTTAAAAACGAAAAATATGTAGAAGGGATAGCAAAATTACAAAATCATTCAGTCAAACTTTTCTATTTTCCAAAGCAAAAAAGTCATTTAATTGAATTGAAAAAGTTACCCTCAAACTTAAATTGTATTGTAGAAGGGCAGCTAAAAGTTGATTCGGATTTTAACGACACGATTTCACTTATGGTAAATAAATTTAATACGAAATCGTGCACTGCTATCGAGTCTAATTCCGTTCATTCAATAATTGAAAAACACAAGGCTTTTTCATTAACTCGCTTAAAATTAAATTCTCCATACTGGCAAAATACTTATGCAATGATTACAGGGGATGTCAGTTATATTGATAAAGGTGCAATTGAACTTGATAAAGAAATCGGCATTTTTCATCTATTGGCCGTAAGTAGTTCACATGTCGTTGTAATAGCATCCATATTTTACTTTGTATTTAATCGTTTCTCTATTCCTCTTTTTATTACAAAGACTTTTATTATCTTCGTATTGTTTTTATTTGCTTATTATACTAATTTTGCACCGAGCGCTTTAAGAGCAATACTTTGTATGTCCTTAGTCATGATTATTCCAAAAAGATTCTATCAATCACTATTAGACATACTAGCAACTGTCTTCCTTTTTTTATGTGTTACCAATCCTGATATCGTTTTTGATATTGGATTTCAATTCTCATTCTTAATCACTTTTTTCATTATGTTATGCGCTCCAATTTTAAAAACATTAACAACTATACAATCTATGTATGCAATGACATTCATAGCACAAATCGGATCATTTTTAGTGAGTGCGTTTCATTTTAATCAGATTCAGTGGATTGGTTTTGTTGCTAACTTCATCTTTATACCATTTTATTCATTCATTCTATTTCCCATTGCTATCTTAACTTTTTTCTATTATCAATTTTTTGGTTCAAATCTGTTATTAAATCAAATAATCTCGTTTAGTTATTGGTTACATGACACGCTCTTAATTCCGATTTTCAAGCATTTAACATGCTATAGATGGTTTATAGGGGAAATGAACAGCTTACTTTTAGCTGGTACCCTTATTTGGCTCGTATTGATGCTTACGTTAACTACAAATGGCAAAATAAAAAAATCTACTGTTATTTTTATACTTGGAAGTATCATTATTACTTATTCAGCATCATTACCACATTTAAGATTTACAGCACTTAATGTTGGACAAGGAGATTCTTTTTTATTTGAAACAGGAGCTAGACAACGCATTTTAATAGACACAGGAGGTAAGGCACAAAACGAAAATGAGCTCTTTGATTTTAGTACCAAGAATGCAAATGCTTCTCATTCTATCAGCAAGTTTCATGTGCTTCCAACCCTCCGTAAAAGGGGTATTTCTTCATTAGATTATGTCATTATTACACATCCACATGCTGATCATATCGGTGAATTAGATTATATAATTAGCCATGTTCACATTAAACGCTTAATCATTAATTTTAAAAGTTATCCCACTCACACATTAATGCAATTAAAAGACTTGTGTCATAAATATAAAACCACTCTATTAGATGTTAATAGTATTTCTTCGATTAAACTAGGAGATAATAAAATAAAATTTTATAATACGGCAATCACTCAAAGTAAGGATTTAAACGATCATTCAATAATAGCTTTGATACAAACTAAGACATATAACATATTAACAACTGGAGATGCGACAATAAAAAATGAACAGAAGTTGCTATCGAATTATAAACTTCCGAAAATAGATATATTGAAAGTAGGACATCATGGCAGTAAAACAAGTAATAGTGAAGTATATTTAAATACTATTCATCCTACTTATAGTATTATATCGAGCGGTCAAAACAACGTATATAAATTACCTAATAAATCTGTAGTAGATAGATTAAAAAAAGTAGGTACTAAGTTATACAATACGCAAAACAATGGGGAAGTGACTTTCAAATTAAATAAGGAAATTGAGGTGGAAACTGAAAAATAATTATAAATGGTCTGACTATCGGACAAATGATATAATACTTAAGTATGCTAATTTTGAGGGGTGCAAGTTGTGGAAAATAATATTATTACTATTTATGGTGAAGTTCCAGAGCTTATAGAAAAGAAAACGCAAGAACTTACACAACAGTATTTGCAAGGTGAAAAAGATGAATTCAATTATGCAAGTTTTAATTTAAATGAAACTGAAATCAGTGTATGTATTGAAGAAGCTTTAACTTTACCGTTCTTCTCTGACTTGAAGGCTGTTATTGTGAAAAATGCTTATATCTTTACAGGTGATAGAGGTAATAAAGATTTAAATCATAATATAGAGCAACTGCAGGAATTTATTGAAAAATATGATGGTCCTTCATTGGTTATATTTGAAGTTTATAATCCTAAGCTAGACGAGCGTAAAAAGCTTGTTAAAAGCTTAAAAAAATATACAAAACTGGTTAAAATCGAGCAAATGTCTGAAGATGAGCTTAAAAATTGGATTAAGCATACCTTAAATGAACAATATAAGGATATTAAACAAGATGCTTTGAACTTATTTATTGATTTAACAGGTATAAATTTTAACTTAGTTAAACAAGAGTTAGAAAAAATTATCTTATATTTAGGAGATCGTCCAACTATAACTAAACAAGATGTTGAGACAATTGTAAATAGAAGCCTAGAGCAGAACGTTTTCTTATTAACAGATTATATTCAACAAGGAAAAAAAACTGAAGCAGTGCATTTAGTGAATGATTTAATTACTCTAAAAGAAGAACCAATTAAGTTGTTGGCTTTGATTGCTAGTAATTTCAGGTTATATTATCAATGCAAAATTCTAGCTAAAAAAGGTTATTCACAAGCTCAAATCGCTAAAACTGTCAGTGTCCATCCATTTAGAGTGAAATTAGCATTGAGAGCATCTAGACAGTATGATTTGAAGCACTTGATGAATATTATGAATGCATGTGCTGAAACTGATTATAAATTAAAATCTTCGTATATGGACAAACAGCTTATATTAGAACTCTTTATTTTATCCATATAAAAAAAGTTCAAGCAGATGCTTGAACTTTTTCATTATTTAGCTGCAACCATTAATTTTGATTTAATGCGGTCAGCTTTATTTGAGTGAATTAAGTTAGCTTGAGAAGCTTTGTCGACTTTTTTCACAGCGATACGTACTAATTCATTTTTGTTTTCAGCGTTTTCAGCGATAGCTGTTTTCGCACGTTTAACTGCAGTACGCATAGCATTTTTTTGAGAAATGTTTTGTGCTTCAGCTTTGTTAGTTGTTTTAACACGTTTAATAGCAGATTTAATATTTGGCATTGAATGTCACCTCCTAAAAGTGATCTATGATCATCAAATAAATATTTGATTACAACAAGAAACATTTTATCAAATGTACTATTAAACTGCAATCATTTATTTTCAATGAGGCTTTTAACAAGCGATGATTTACAGTAAAATAGAGTCTGTCAGTAAAATGTACATGAAATTGCCATTAGTTGCAATTATGGGGCAAACACGTTATTATATCAAAGAATATCATACATAATGCTCTATTTGAATATTATGAAAGTGAGTAGATAGAATGAATAATGAAGAACGGTTAAACCGACAAGAAAATATTAGAAACTTTTCTATCATTGCCCATATTGACCATGGAAAGTCAACGTTGGCTGATAGAATTTTAGAAAACACTAAAAGTGTTGAAACACGAGAAATGCAGTCACAATTATTAGATTCAATGGATTTAGAAAGAGAACGCGGTATCACTATTAAGTTGAATGCGGTTAGATTAAAATACGAAGCTAAAGATGGTAAGAATTATATTTTCCACTTAATTGATACACCAGGGCATGTCGATTTTACTTATGAAGTTTCTCGTTCTTTAGCAGCATGTGAAGGGGCTATCTTAGTTGTAGATGCTGCACAAGGTATCGAAGCACAAACCCTGGCAAACGTATACCTTGCACTTGATAATGACTTAGAATTACTTCCTGTAGTGAATAAGATTGATTTACCAGCTGCAGATCCTGAACGTGTTAAACAAGAAATTGAAGATGTTATTGGTTTAGATCAAGATGATGTTGTTTTAGCAAGTGCTAAATCTAATATTGGTATTGAAGAAATATTAGAAAAAATCGTTGAAGTCGTACCACCACCAGAAGGGGATCCTTCTGAACCATTAAAAGCATTAATTTTCGACTCTGAATATGATGCTTATAGAGGTGTTATTTCTTCAATTCGAATTATGGATGGCGTAGTTAAAGCAGGGGACAAAATCAAAATGATGGCGACTGGTAAAGAATTCGAGGTAACCGAAGTTGGTATTAACACACCTAAACAACTTCCAGTCGAAGAACTAACTGTTGGAGATGTTGGCTACATCATCGCAAGCATCAAAAATGTGGATGATTCACGTGTAGGGGATACTATCACGCATGCAGAACGCCCAGCAGCACAACCATTAAAAGGTTATAAAAAAATGAATCCAATGGTGTTCTGTGGTTTATTCCCAATTGATAATAAAAAATATAATGATTTAAGAGAAGCCTTAGAAAAATTACAGCTGAATGATTCATCACTAGAATTCGAACCTGAGACTTCTCAAGCTTTAGGCTTTGGTTTCCGTACAGGATTCTTAGGCATGCTGCATATGGAAATTATTCAGGAACGTATCGAACGAGAATTTGGAATCGAATTAATAGCGACAGCTCCATCTGTAATTTATGAATGTATTCTAAAAAATGGTGAGAAAAAAATCGTTGATAATCCAGCACAAATGCCTGAGAGAGATCAAATTGATGAAATTTACGAGCCTTACGTTAGAGCAACAATGATGGTACCGAATGATTATGTAGGTGCTGTTATGGAATTATGCCAACGTAAGCGTGGACAATTTATCAATATGGACTATTTAGATGATATTCGTGTCAATATTATTTATGAAATTCCACTTTCAGAAGTAGTATTTGATTTCTTCGACCAACTTAAATCAAATACAAAAGGCTATGCTTCATTTGATTATGAACTTATCGGCTATAAAGAAAGTGATTTAGTTAAAATGGATATCTTATTAAACGGCGAAAAAGTAGATGCTTTAAGTTTTATTGTTCATAAAGAATTTGCATATGAACGCGGTAAAGCGCTTGTTGAAAGATTAAAAACATTAATCCCTAGACAACAATTCGAAGTACCCGTACAAGCTGCAGTTGGCCATAAAATCATTGCCCGTACAAATATTAAATCAATGGGTAAAAATGTACTTGCGAAATGTTATGGTGGGGATATCAGCCGTAAACGTAAATTATTAGAAAAGCAAAAAGCAGGTAAAGCAAAAATGAAAGCAGTAGGTAATGTTGAAATACCTCAAGACGCTTTCTTAGCAGTATTAAAAATGGATGAAGATTAATAATAAGGTTGGGACTCTAATGTCCCAGCTTTTTATTTTGAATTTTGTCCTAAAAGCGAGGCGAAAATATGAAAGTTAAAAGTGCATATATTCATATTCCATTTTGTGTCAGAATTTGTACTTACTGTGATTTCAATAAATACTTTATACAAAATCAACCAGTTGATGAGTATTTAGATTGCTTAATTGAAGAATTTAAAACAGCTGACAATCGCACATTAAAAACAATGTTTGTAGGAGGAGGCACACCTACAGCGTTAAATGAGTCACAATTAGAGCGTTTGTTAAAAGCTATCAATGAGCACTTTACTATTTCAAGAGAATATACTTTTGAAGCAAATCCAGATGAACTTACACCATCAAAGATTAAACTTTTAAAAGACTACGGCGTCAATCGCATTTCAATGGGTGTTCAAACGTTTGACCAAGATTTATTAAAAGTACTTGGGCGTACACATAATACGGCAGATATATACAATGCTGTCGAGCTCGCTAATCAATACCAGATTAACTCTATCAGTCTTGATTTGATGTATCATCTTCCTGGTCAAACACTTAAACAATTTGAAGACAGTTTAGATATTGCGTTATCAATGGATATTAATCATATCTCAAGTTACGGTCTAATTCTTGAACCTAAAACTCAATTTTATAATTTATATAGAAAAGGAAAGTTAAAACTTCCAAACGAAGATGTAGGGGAAGAAATGTATGAGCTATTACTTGATAAAATTAATCAATCTTCAATGCATCAATATGAAATTTCAAATTTTGGTCAACCTGGTCATGAATCTGAACACAACAAAGTGTATTGGATGAACGAAGGTTATTATGGCTTCGGAGCAGGTGCCAGTGGATACGTTCATGGAATAAGATACTCAAATGTCAATCCTGTTAATCACTATATTAAGAAGATTAGAAACGGCGAACGTCCGATTTTACATCAAACCACACCCACTCATCGCGAACAAATGGAAGAACAGATGTTTTTAGGTTTAAGAATGAATCAAGGGGTAAATAAGTCTGTGTTCAATCATAAATTCAATGAAAACATTGATCAAATCTATGCTGAGGCACTTACTGACCTAAGTAAAAAGGGCTTAATTATTAATGACAATAACGCTGTTAAATTGACTGATCGAGGTAAAGTTATTGGCAATGAAGTCTTTGAAGCATTCTTATTAGATTAATTTTAAGAGGTCAAGGCTTTAACATTGACTTACTTTGACCAATTTGATAAATTATAATTAGCACTTGGAAGAAGAGAGTGCTAATGAGGTGGAAACATGATTACAGATAGACAATTGAGCATTTTAAATGCCATTGTTGAAGATTATGTGGATTATGGTCTACCTGTCGGTTCTAAAACAATTATTGAGAGACATAATGTTGATGTGAGTCCAGCTACTATAAGAAATGAAATGAAACAATTAGAATCATTTGGTTTAGTAGAAAAATCTCATGCATCATCAGGAAGGTCACCTTCATTAAAGGGTTTTAGATACTATGTAGACCAACTGTTGGAAAATACTTCTCCTCTAAAAGAAACGAATAACCAACGTTTAAATAAACTGTTAATGGAATATAATTTTAATTTATCTGCTGCACTAAGTGTGTATGCGAATGAATTGTCATTATTTACACAGTATACTACGTTGGTAATGAAACCAAATCAATCAAAAGATTTGATCAGCGATGTTCATTTGTTTAACGCAACCGCTAATTTGGTTATTATGGTAATTGTGTTCGAAACAGGAAATGTTGAACATATTCAATTAGCAGTAGACGAAAAGATTTCTAAAGCGCGTTTAATTCAAATAGCGAATTACATCAAAGAACTTTATAACAATAAAAGTTTTGTTGATGAAGCAATGGAACATTCGAGCGACATCACAACAATTCATCAATTAACAGATTTACTTTATCAAAGAGTTAATGATAACAAGAAAGACATCTACCTTGGTGGTAAATCAAATTTAATTGATACATTGAATGAGCAGAATGTGAATTCAATACAACAAATTCTTCAATATTTAGAGTCCAATAAGATATTGAAACTGTTCGAAAAAGATAATCATTCTGGAATCGATGTTAAAATAGGAAAAGAAATTGATAATGACCTAGAGGACATCTCAATTGTGATGAGTGATTATCATATTGATGAACATCTTAAAGGACACATAGCTGTTATTGGACCGACCGCTATGCGTTATCAAAATGTAATTCAATTACTATATAAAATATAGTTTTGAAATGTATTGGAGGACAGAAAATGGCAGAAAAAGATCAATCAGTTAACAATGAAGAAGTTGCTGAGAACGAAGATGCAACTGTAAATTCAAATACTGAAGAAGATACTCAATCAACTGAGAATACCGAAAACGTTCAAAATGGTTCTGAAGAGAATCAAGAAGAGAATGAAATCCAACAACTAAAAGATGAGTTAAAAGAACAAGAAGAAAAATATTTACGTCTGTATGCAGAGTTTGAAAACTATAAGAGACGTATTCAAAAAGAAAATCAAACATTAAAAACATATCAAGCTCAAAGTGTTTTAACGGATATCTTGCCGACTATTGATAACATTGAACGTGCGTTACAAATAGAAGGTGAAGACGAATCATTTAAATCTCTGCAAAAAGGGGTACAAATGGTTTATGAAAGCTTATTACGCGCACTAGAAGAAAACGGCCTTGAGAAAATAGAAGCTTTAGGACAACAATTTGATCCAAACTTCCATCAAGCTGTTATGCAAGATAGTGATGATTCATATGAATCAGGCGAAGTTACACAAGAGCTTCAAACTGGTTATAAATTGAAGGATCGTGTATTACGCCCTTCAATGGTTAAAGTAAATCAATAAATATAACTGATGAAATATACAACAAATGTTATTAGGAGGAATTATTAGTTATGGGTAAAATTATCGGAATTGACTTAGGTACAACAAATTCATGCGTGTCTGTTTTAGAAGGCGACGAACCAAAAGTAATCCAAAATCCAGAAGGTGCACGTACAACACCATCTGTTGTAGCTTTCAAAAATGGTGAAACTCAAGTAGGTGAAGTTGCTAAACGACAAGCGATCACAAACCCTAATACTATTCAATCAATCAAACGTGAAATGGGTACAGACCACAAAGTAGACGTTGATGGAAAATCATACACTCCACAAGAGATTTCTGCAATGATTCTTCAAAACTTAAAAAGTACTGCAGAAAGCTATCTAGGAGATAAAGTAGATAAAGCAGTTATTACTGTTCCAGCTTACTTCAATGACGCTGAACGTCAAGCTACTAAAGATGCTGGTAAAATTGCTGGTTTAGAAGTTGAACGTATTATCAACGAACCAACTGCAGCAGCTTTAGCTTACGGTTTAGATAAAACTGATCAAGACGAAAAAGTGTTAGTATTCGACCTTGGTGGCGGTACTTTCGACGTTTCAATCCTTGAATTAGGCGATGGCGTGTTCGAAGTATTATCAACAGCAGGTGACAACAAACTTGGTGGTGACGACTTTGACCAAGTAATCATTGACTACCTAGTTTCAGAATTCAAAAAAGAAAATGGCATTGATTTATCACAAGATAAAATGGCATTACAACGTTTGAAAGATGCAGCTGAAAAAGCTAAAAAAGACTTATCTGGTGTATCACAAACTCAAATTTCATTACCATTCATCTCTGCAGGAGAAAGTGGTCCATTACACTTAGAATTAACTCTAACTCGTTCTAAATTCGAAGAACTTTCAGATGATTTAGTTCGTCGTACAATGGAACCTACTCGTCAAGCACTAAAAGATGCTGGCTTAACAAGCAAAGATATCGATGAAGTAATCCTTGTTGGTGGTTCTACTCGTATTCCAGCTGTTCAAGAAGCAGTTAAAAAAGAAATCGGCAAAGAACCAAACAAAAGTGTTAACCCTGATGAAGTTGTAGCTATGGGTGCAGCTATCCAAGGTGGCGTTATCTCTGGTGATGTTAAAGATGTTGTATTATTAGACGTTACACCATTATCATTAGGTATCGAAATTATGGGTGGTCGTATGAACACATTAATCGAACGTAACACTACTATCCCAACATCAAAATCACAAGTTTATTCAACAGCAGCAGATAACCAACCAGCAGTAGACATTCACGTATTACAAGGTGAACGTCCAATGGCTTCAGATAACAAAACATTAGGACGCTTCTCATTAACTGATATTCCACCAGCTCCACGTGGTGTACCACAAATCGAAGTAACATTTGATATCGATAAAAACGGTATTGTAAACGTTACTGCTAAAGACTTAGGTACAAACAAAGAGCAAAATATCACAATCGAATCAAGCTCTGCACTTTCAGATGATGAAATCGATCAAATGGTTAAAGATGCTGAACAAAACGCAGAAGCAGATAAAAAACGTCGTGAAGAAAGTGACTTACGTAACGAAGCTGACAGCTTAGTATTCCAAGTTGAAAAAACATTAAAAGACTTAGCTGACAATATCGGCGAAGACGATAAAAAACAAGCTGAAGACAAAAAAGAAGAATTGAAAAAAGCACTTGAAGGCGACGATTTAGAAGATATCAAAGCTAAAAAAGAAGAACTTGAAAAAGTCGTTCAAGATTTATCAATGAAAGTTTACCAACAAGCACAACAAGCTCAAGAACAACAACAAGGTGGAGATGCTTCTAACAACAGTGATGTTGAAGATGCTGATTTCACTGAAGTTAAAGACGACGACAGCAAAGATAATAAATAAGTGCATGCTTTCTCAAAAGAGCAGCTTTAACTAAATAAAGAAAAAAGCGGCTTCTTAAAAATTTAAGTCAAAGTCAATTGTACATTGGCTTTGACTTTTTATTATTTAACCAACTATACTTTAAAAGGTATAATGATTCTAAACTAGCAGAAAGATAAGGAGAGATTACAGTGGCAAAAAGAGACTATTATGAAGTCTTAGGTGTCAGTAAAGATGCGTCAAAGGACGAGATAAAAAAAGCCTACCGTAAATTATCCAAAAAATATCACCCAGATATTAATAAAGAAGAAGGCGCAGATGAAAAGTTCAAAGAAATTACTGAAGCTTATGAAGTGCTAAGTGATGAGAATAAACGCGCAAATTATGATCAATTTGGTCATAACGGACCACAAGGCGGCTTTGGCGGCCAAGGATTCGGCGGTCAAGACTTCAGTGGCTTCGGAGGTGGTTTCGAGGACATATTCAGTACGTTCTTCGGAGGCGGTGGTGCACAACGTGATCCAAATGCACCACGTAAAGGGGACGACTTACAATACACTATGACTATTTCATTCGAAGAAGCAGTCTTTGGTGCTGAAAAAGAAATTTCAATTCGTAAGGAAGTAAAATGTGAAACTTGTGACGGCTCAGGTGCAAAACCAGGTTCTAAAAAGAAAACGTGTCACTATTGTAATGGAGCAGGACACGTATCTGTAGAACAAAATACAATACTTGGTCGTGTAAGAACTGAAAAAGTTTGTCCAGTATGTAATGGTACAGGTGAAGAAATTGAAGAACCATGCCCAACTTGTCACGGTAAAGGCACACAAACTAAAAACGTTAAAATCAAAGTCAAAGTACCAAAAGGTGTAGACACTGATCAACAAATTCGTTTAGCCGGTGAAGGCGCTCCAGGACATAACGGTGGACCACAAGGTGACTTATATGTTGTATTCAGAGTTAAACCATCTGATAAATTCATCCGTGAAGGTGATGATATCTTCTATAACTTGAAAATCAGCTTCCCACAAGCAGCTCTAGGTGATGAAGTTAAAGTGCCTACATTAGATGGTGAAGTTATTTTAACAGTTCCAGAAGGTACTCAAGACGGAAAACAATTCCGTATGAAAGAAAAAGGTGTTAAAAACGTTCATGGCTATGGATATGGTGACTTGTTTGTGAACATTAATGTGGTGACTCCAACTAAATTAAGTGAAAAACAAAAATCATTAATGCGAGAATTTGCGGAACTTAGCGGTGAAGAAATTGAAGAACAACCTTCTAATTTCAAAGAACGCGCACGTAGATTCTTTAAAGGAGAATAACAATAATGAACTGGGTGGAACTTTCAATTGTAGTAAATCATGAAGCACAAGATGCAAGTACAAACATTTTAGAAGACTTGGGTTCAAACGGTGTAGTGATAGAAGACTCAGAAGATTTAAAAGGAAACTTAGAGGATAAATTTGGCGAAATATATGAATTGAATCCTAGTGATTATCCTGAACGTGGTGTAAGAATTAAAGCATATTTCAACGAATTAGAATACTCAGATGAACTAAAAGAAGATATTTTAAGTGCTATCAAGAAGATTGATACTTTAAACGAAAATATGTTTAGCTATTCTGAACAATCACTTCAAGAACAAGATTGGGAGAATGAGTGGAAAAATTATTTCCATCCATTCAGAGCTTCAGAACGCTTTACTATTGTGCCAAGTTGGGAAGAATATGATAAAGAAAATAATGAAGAATTATGTATTGAACTAGATCCAGGTATGGCTTTTGGTACAGGAGATCATCCTACAACTAGCATGTGTTTAAAAGCGATTGAAACATATGTAAAACCAGAACATACTGTGATTGACGTTGGTACTGGATCAGGTATCTTAAGTATTGCTTGCTCATTATTAGGTGTTAAGCGTATCAAAGCTTTAGATCTGGATGAACTAGCTATAAAAGTAGCAAAAGAAAATTTCATAAAAAATGCTTGTGCTGATTCAATTGAAACAACAACCGGTAATTTATTACAAGGCGAAACAGATAAATATGACATTGTAATCGCAAATATATTGGCGCATATTATTGAAGAAATGATAGATGACGCTTATAATACTCTAAATGAAGATGGTTTATTTATAACATCTGGTATCATTGAAGAGAAGAGCAATGAAATTATAGAACATATGAAGCGTACTGGTTTTAATATCATTTCAATTAATCACGACAACGGTTGGGTTTGTATCGTTGGAGAGAAAGAGAGCAAATAATATGCAAAGATATTTTATAAATCAAAACGCTGATGAAAGTCAGCGTTTTTTTATTACTGACAAAGACGATATACATCACATTTCAAATGTCATGCGTCGTCAAGTCGGGGCTAAAATTATCGTAACCTTCGAGGACTTAAAAGTTTATCTCTGTGAGATTACAGCTATAAATAATGAAGGCGTTGAATTTAAATTATTAGAAGAACAACCAAATGATACTGAATTACCTATTGAAGTAACAATTTGCAGTGGATTGATTAAAGCAGATAAATATGAGTGGTTGCTGCAAAAATCTACGGAATTAGGTGCTTCTCACTTTATTGCAGTACAAATGGATCGTTCTGTTGTAAAACTAAATCAAAGTAAAGCAGATAAAAAATTGACACGATGGAATAAAATTGTCAAAGAAGCAGCTGAACAAAGTTATCGTCTTGTAATCCCAACTATTGAATTTGTATCGAATTTAAAGAAAGTATATGTTAATATAGATAAATATGATTATGTACTAATCGCTTATGAAGATGCAGCAAAAGAGGGCGAGATGAGTGAGTTTAAACGCGCACTCGAAAAATTCAGCAAAGGAGATCGTGTATTAATTATTTTTGGACCAGAAGGCGGTTTAAGTCCTGATGAAATTGAAATGTTCAAAAATAATAGTTACATAGTCGGCCTAGGTCATCGAATCTTGAGAGCAGAGACGGCTCCGCTTTATGCGCTTAGTGCAATTAGTTATGAAAAAGAATTAATGGGGTGAAATAAATGTCAACAGTAGCTTTTCATACTTTAGGTTGTAAAGTAAACCATTATGAAACTGAAGCAATTTGGCAATTATTTAAAGATGCCGGCTATGATCGAGTTGAATTTGATACAAATGCCGATGTCTTTGTTATAAATACATGTACAGTTACAAATACAGGAGATAAGAAGAGTAGACAAGTCATCCGACGTGCTATCAGAAAAAATCCAGATGCAGTCGTTTGTGTTACAGGATGTTATGCACAAACATCGTCAGCAGAAATCATGGATATCCCTGGAGTAGACGTTGTAGTCGGTACACAGGATAGAACGAAGTTGTTAGGTTATATTGAAGAGTTCAAAGCTGAACGTCAACCAATTAACGGTGTAGGCAATATCATGAAAAATCGTACATATGAAGAATTAGATGTACCATATTTCACTGATAGAACACGTGCTTCTTTAAAAATCCAAGAAGGTTGCAACAACTTCTGTACTTTCTGTATTATTCCATGGGCACGTGGTTTAATGCGTTCAAGAGATCCTGAGAAAGTAGTAGAACAAGCAACAACATTAGTAAATTCTGGTTATAAAGAAATTGTGTTGACTGGTATTCATACAGGTGGTTACGGTCAAGACTTGAAAGATTATAACCTAGCACAATTATTACGTGATTTAGAATCAGTAGATGGATTAGAAAGAATTCGTATTTCATCAATCGAAGCTAGTCAATTAACTGATGAAGTCATTGATGTAATCAAAAATTCAAATAAAGTCGTACGTCACTTACACGTGCCATTACAATCTGGTTCAGATACAGTATTAAAACGCATGAGACGTAAATATTCAATGGCACACTTCTCAGAACGATTGATGAAGTTACATGATGCTTTACCAGGTTTAGCAGTCACTAGTGACGTGATTGTAGGATTCCCAGGTGAAACTGAGGAAGAATTCCAAGAAACATATGACTTTATTTTAGAACATCAATTCTCAGAATTACACGTTTTCCCATATTCAGCTCGAACAGGGACACCAGCTGCTAGAATGGATGATCAAATTGATGAAAGTGTAAAAAATGATCGTGTTCATAAACTAATTGAATTAAGTAACCAATTAGCGAAAGAATATGCTTCTCACTTTGATCAAAAAGTATTAGAAGTAATTCCAGAAGAGCACGGTGAAAAACCAGGTACATTAGTGGGTTATGCAGATAACTACATGAAAGTTGAATTTGAAGGCGATGATTCGCTTATCGGAGAACTTGTACGTGTGAAAATCACAGAAGCAGGTTATCCTTTAAATAATGGTTATGTTACTCGTGTGATTGATCATGCAACAAATAGCAGTGAATTTACAGCTATTGTGTAAGCTTCAAAAAATTAATTATTCTAATTGACCGCATCAATCACATATATTATAATTAGCATTGCATGGTTTATAAAAAACTATGCAAACGAATTTTAAAGTTCCGTTGTTATTTGGAGGGAGGGAAATACAGATGTCTAAAACAGTAGTCCGTAAAAACGAATCACTTGAAGATGCATTACGCCGTTTCAAACGCTCAGTTTCTAAAAGCGGTACAATTCAAGAAGTACGTAAACGTGAATTTTACGAAAAACCAAGTGTTAAACGTAAAAAGAAATCAGAAGCTGCACGTAAACGTAAATTCAAATAATTATTAAGTCTGTTGACTCCCTCAACAAACAATTAATTATTATATAATGCAGTTTAAACAGCCCTAAGTTTTACAATTATGTAAAACTTAGGGTTTTTTCTTATGTTTTGATGCTACATAATATAATTTTTCTATTGATGTTAAAATAAAACGATAATCCTATAATTACACTAAGTAATCATGTATAATGAACCTTGAGAGCGAGGTGAATCTATGTCATACCAAGCTGAAATCCTACATAATATTTCGGTATTTCAGGCAAGTTCAAATTCCACACTACATCAAATCAGCGATTTTATAACAAGTCCATTTATTTCATTAATTTTAACCTGTATTATCTTTTTAGGTTTTCTTTATCAACTCTATTCCAAGCGTATTAACTTTCCAGGCATTCTTGCTGCACTAGCCTTATTAATACTATTTTTAGGCTATTTGATACAAGGAGAAGTTTCCTTAATTTCTGTTGGATTATTTTCTATAGGTGTGATACTGCTAGTCATTGAATTGTTTGTTATTGGTGCAGTAATCGGCATTATAGGCATGATTCTCATCACAGTAAGTATGATTATGCTTGGTGAAAACATTCTTTGGATGTTAGTCAATGTTATAATCGCTTTAATACTGACTATTATAGAATGGGTGATATTAGTGAAAGGATATAACAAAAAGATTTCGTTATTTGAAAAAGTTATACTCAGAGATTCGACAACGTCTGAAGCTGGCTATACTTCACACGATGACCGCTCTAATCTAGTAGGACAAACTGCAATCACTTTAACAGAATTACGACCTGCAGGAATGATTTCATTAAATGATGAACGCATAGATGCAGTGTCAGATGGAACATTTATACAAAGAGATGTAGAAGTCAAAGTAACTGAAGTTGAAGGATCGAGAGTAGTTGTCAGAGAGATTCCAAAAAACACATAATACTAGGAGGCACTTACTATGTTAGTACCGTTAATAATCATTGTTATTATTGCAGTCATTGCTCTATTAATCTTATTTTCATTTGTACCAATCGGTTTATGGATTTCTGCAATAGCAGCCGGTGTCAAAGTAAACATTGGCACACTTATCGGAATGCGTTTAAGACGTGTTTCACCACGTAAAGTTATCGCGCCATTAATTAAGGCACATAAAGCTGGTTTAAACCTTACAACTAACCAACTAGAATCACACTACTTAGCAGGTGGTAATGTAGACCGCGTTGTAGATGCAAATATTGCTGCACAACGTGCTGACATCAACTTACCTTTTGAACGTGGCGCAGCGATTGACCTAGCAGGCCGTGACGTTTTAGAAGCTGTCCAAATGTCAGTAAACCCTAAAGTTATTGAAACGCCATTTATTACAGGTGTTGCTATGAACGGTATTGAAGTAAAAGCTAAAGCTAGAATCACAGTTCGTGCAAACATTTCTCGTTTAGTCGGCGGTGCTGGTGAAGAGACTATCATTGCACGTGTCGGTGAGGGGATTGTTTCAACAATCGGTTCAAGTGAACATCATACTGTTGTTTTAGAAAATCCAGACAATATTTCAAAAACTGTATTAAGTAAAGGTCTAGATTCAGGAACAGCCTTTGAAATTTTATCTATTGATATCGCAGATGTGGATATCGGTAAAAACATCGGTGCAGACTTACAAACTGAACAAGCATTAGCAGATAAAAATATTGCTCAAGCTAAAGCAGAAGAACGTCGTGCAATGGCAGTTGCATCTGAACAAGAAATGAAAGCACGTGTACAAGAAATGCGTGCGAAAGTTGTGGAAGCAGAATCTGAAGTTCCACTTGCAATGTCTGAAGCTCTAAGAAAAGGTAATATCGGAGTTAAAGATTACTATAATTTGAAAAACATAGAAGCTGATACAGGTATGCGTGAGTCTATCAATAAACGTACGCAACCAAATGATAACGAGTCACCAGACAAGTAAACGAGGTGATTAAATGAATATCGGTCTAATAATATTTGTCGTTAGTGTTGTTATCTCATTAATATCAGCAATTAACGATAAAAATTATAAAAAGAGACAACAAAATCAACCAAAATCATCACAACCTAGAAGACAACCTACGACTGAGCGTAAACAACAAAAAGGATTTCTTGAACAATTAGGTGAAAAGTTTGAGGAAATGCAAAAAGAATTAGAAGGTACGCCGCCATCTTCTCAACCTGATCACTCACCTAAACCAGAAGAAACTACACGTCCGAACCGTCGTAAATCTCAACCGAGACAAACGCGCGAGCAATCATCTCAACCAAGACTCGATTCAAATCAAAAAGAGCAAGTATTGACAAAACAACTGAATGATTCTTTAAATAATGAGTTACATGATTTACGCTCTCAAATGGATTTAGAGAAACAAAAGCAAATTGAGATATTAGAACGTCGTGCTCAAGCAATCATTAGTGATAAATATCTTTCAGAACGTGCTAAAAAAGAAAGACTCAAACAACTATTTGCTAATAAGTTTAATCAAACAAGCACACGAACTAATGAAGATTTACGCTTTGATGAAGATGAAATACTAAATGGTTTTGTTTGGTCAGAAGTACTTAAAAAGCCGAAACAGTTACAATAAATTTAATGGATTGGATGGACATAATTTTATGTCATCCAATCCATTTTTCTTTTATGCAAGCTAAACTTTATTGGATTAATAAACAGCGAGAACATGATATAATGATTGTATGAATATGTGGAAATTATTAACTAAGTCCGTAGTTTCCGTTAACCATTATATTCTGCATCTTATTAAAAAATATGCTGAAAAGCGATAATAATGAAAAGGAGTTAATGTATGCCAGGAATAATAGTTATTGACGATATCAATCAAGCCCAAGCACTAATAGGTAATAACGATGAACACTTACAAGCAATAGAAGAAGCTTTCAATGTTATTGTTCATGCTAGGGGGCAAGAAATAGCTGTAAAAGGGCAACAACAAGAAGAAATTGTAAAAGCAGAAGCTGTAATAAAAAACCTTTTAAAAGTAATTGATCAAGGCGTATCAATTAATCTTAAAGATGTAGAAGCAGCAATTAAAATGGCAGAGAAAGGATCTATCCAACACCTCGTTGATTTATACGATGAAGCAATTACTAAAGATGCTTATGGTAAAACAATTCGTGCAAAAACAATGGGTCAACGTTTATATCTGAATGCGATGAAGCATAATGATTTAGTCTTTGGTATTGGACCAGCTGGTACTGGTAAAACTTTCTTAGCTGTTGTTTATGCTGCTAAAGAATTGCGTCAAGGTAACGTAAAAAGAATAGTGCTGACTCGTCCCGCTGTAGAAGCAGGCGAATCATTAGGTTTCTTACCAGGCGACTTAAAAGAAAAGGTAGACCCTTATTTAAGACCTTTATACGATGGTCTTCATACGGTACTGGGACCTGAGCAAACAGCGCGTTTTATTGAAAGAGGTATCATTGAAGTTGCACCATTAGCCTATATGAGAGGACGTACACTTGACGATGCATTTGTTATTTTAGATGAAGCGCAAAATACGACGCATGCCCAAATGAAAATGTTCTTAACACGTTTAGGATTTGGATCAAAAATGATCGTAACGGGTGATATGACTCAAGTAGACTTGCCGAGAGGTATTAAAAGCGGATTAAAACAAGCTGTTAAACGCTTATCAGGCGTTAAAGGCATTAGTGTACAAACATTAGACCAAAGTGATGTTGTACGTCATCCATTAGTAAGTAAAATTATCAGCCGTTATGAAGGAGATGAATAAACGCCATGTTCACGATTGATTTTTCAAATCATACGGATGAAGTAAAAGAAGAATGGTATGACCAGATTGAAAAGTTATTAAACTTTGCGAAAGAACAAGAGAATATTGAAGAAGATGCAGAACTATCAGTGACATTTGTTGATAAAGAAGAAATTCAACAAATTAATAGAGACTATAGAGATAAAGATAAAGTTACTGATGTCATTTCATTTGCGTTAGAAGAAGATGAACCTGAAATTGAGGGTTTAGATATCCCTCGTGTACTAGGTGACATTATCATTTGCGCAGATGTTGCAAAAGAACAAGCTGCAGAGTATGGACATTCCTTTGAGAGAGAACTCGGCTTTTTAAGTTTGCATGGCTTCTTACATTTACTTGGCTATGATCATATGAACGAAGCCGACGAAAAAGAAATGTTTGGAAGACAAAAATCTATTTTAGATGCTTATGGCTTAACAAGAGAATAGTCTATGAATCGTTTTAAGTATCCCATTCAAGGGTTGTTGACCATACTACAAAAAGATCGTAACTTTTTATGGCATATCCCAATTGGCTTTTTAGTCATTGGCGCGTCTTTTTACTTCAATATTACCCGCATGGAATGGATTGCGGTTATTTTAACAATTTTTCTAGTGTTAGCATTTGAAGCAATTAACACCGCAATTGAATATGTAGTTGACCTTGTAACGGATGATTATAAACTTTTTGCTAAATATGCTAAAGATATCGCAGCACTAAGTGTGCTTTTAATATCTATCGCAGCAGTAATTATAGGTCTAATTATCTTTATCCCTTACATCGTTAACTTATTATAAAGGAGAGAGATAAAAATGGCTTATACTCAAGAACATTATGAAAAAGTAAGAGAAGCACAAAAACGTTCTTATTCACCTTACAGCAACTTTAAGGTGGGTGCTTATTTAAGAACTAAAGATGGCAAAGAATTTTTCGGCGCAAATGTGGAAAATGCTGCGTATGGCGAAGCAATTTGTGGAGAGCGTTCAAGTTTAGTTGCAGCAATTAGTCAAGGTTATAGACCAGGTGACTTTGAATCTTTAACAGTCACAGTAGATGCTGATAAGCCTTCATCACCATGTGGTTCATGTCGTCAAGTTATTAATGAACTGTGTGATGACGACATGCCGATTTATTTAACAAATCATAAAGGCGATATGATTGAAACGACTGTCGCCGAATTACTGCCGCTAGGTTTTTCAGGAAAGGATTTGAATATATGACAGAACATAAATCAGGCTTTGTTTCAATTATAGGCCGACCTAACGTAGGTAAATCTACGTTTATGAATAGAGTACTTGGGCATAAAATCGCAATTATGTCAGACAAAGCACAAACAACTAGAAATAAAATACAAGGTGTTATGACTGAAGATGATGCACAAATTATCTTTGTTGATACACCAGGTATTCACAAGCCCAAACATAAATTAGGCGACTATATGATGAAAGTTGCTAAAAATACTTTATCAGAAGTAGATGCAGTCATTTTCATGGTTAACGCTGATGAAAAGATTGGTCGCGGTGATGAATATATTATGGAAATGCTGAAAAATGTCAAAACTCCAGTATTCCTTGTTATCAATAAAATTGACTTAGTACACCCTGATGAAATCATGCCTATTATTGAATCATATCAAAAATATATGGACTTCTCTGAAACTGTTCCAATGTCAGCATTAGAAGGTTTAAATGTTGAACACTTTATCGAAGTACTTAAATCATATTTACCAGAAGGGCCTCAATATTATCCAGATGGTCAAATTTCTGACCACCCTGAACAATTTGTGGTAGGTGAATTAATAAGAGAAAAAATTCTTCACTTAACGAGCGAAGAAATTCCACATTCAATAGGTGTTAACGTTGATAGAATGGTTAAACAATCTGAAGATAAAGTTCGTATAGAAGCTACAATTTTTGTTGAAAGAGATTCACAAAAAGGAATTGTCATCGGCAAAGGCGGCAAAAAGTTAAAAGAAATTGGAAAACGTGCGAGATTGGATATCGAAAACCTATTAGGTTCAAAAGTGTATCTCGATTTATGGGTAAAAGTACAAAAAGATTGGCGTAATAAAATCAACTTTATTCGCCAAATGGGCTATATAGAGGATCAAGATTAAACTAGAAGGTCGGTGGTACCTTTTATGTTAGTAAAACAAAAAGGAATTATTATTAAAACAGTCGATTATGGCGAATCAGATAAAATTATTACCATCCTAAGCGAAAGTGGCGCGAAGATTCCTTTGATGGTCAAACGTGCTAAAAAAAGTAGAACAGGTATGCAGGCTAATACACAATTATTTGTATATGGCCTGTTTATCTATGCTAAATTACGTGGTTTAGGCATACTTAATTCAGTTGATGTTATCAGTCAAAATTATCAACTTCGTTTAGATATTTATGAGAGCAGTTATGCTGCACTTTGTGCTGAAATCATTGACAAATCTATGGACGAAGAACAAATTTCTAAATTTAATTATCAACTCTTACACTTTTGCTTGAACAGAGTTGAAAAAGGTTACAGTGCCCAACTGATGTCCGTTATTGTTTTATTAAAAAAAATGCCTGACTTTGGTTTTACTATCGCATTCAATCAAGATATTATCTCAGGCGATACAAACCAAGCAAATTTATGTGGCTACAGTTTTAAATATCATGGTGTGATTGCTCAGGAGAATTTGTATAGAGATGAACGAGCAGTTCCTATATCTAATAAAACACTTTATTTATTGGATGTACTTCAAAAACTGCCTATAGATAAAATGAATTCAGTTAATATTCATCAGGATATAGTAGATGAGATGTCTGATTTGCTTATCATGTTATACCGGGAATATGCGGGTGTGTTTTTCAGAAGTCAAAAATTAATAAATCAATTGCATCGTTTAGAGTCCAATAACCAGAAAAAATGATAGAAAAATAAGGGTATATCGCAATTTCGCGATATACCCTTATTTATTTAATATTAGAATTTAACTTTTTCAGCTAAGAAATCGTTTAATTCAGAGATTGGCATACGAACTTGTTCCATAGTATCACGTTCACGTACTGTGACTTGTTGATCTTCTAATGAATCGAAGTCAAATGTAATACAATATGGTGTACCAATTTCATCTTGACGACGGTAACGTTTACCAATTGATTGTGATTCGTCAAAATCAACTGTAAAGTTTTCGCTTAATTGTTCGTAAACTTTAATTGCTTCTTCAGATAATTTTTTGCTTAATGGTAAAATTGCTGCTTTATACGGTGCTAGAGCAGGGTGGAAGTGCAATACTGTACGTTCATCTTTACTGCCTTCAACACCTTCACGGTCATAAGCATCACATAAGAATGCTAATGTCACACGGTCAGCACCTAAAGAAGGTTCAACACAGTAGGGGATGAATTTTTCATTTGTTTCTGGATCATGGTATCTGAAATCTTCACCAGAATATTCACTATGTTTTTTCAAGTCGTAGTCTGTACGGCTTGCAATACCCCATAATTCGCCCCAACCAAATGGGAATTTATATTCAATGTCTGTAGTTGCATTAGAGTAGTGAGATAACTCATCTTGGTCATGATCTCTTAAACGAATATTTTCATTTTGAAGACCTAAGTCTAATAACCATTTTTCAGCAAATGTTTTCCAATAATTTTGCCATTCGATTTCTTCACCAGGACGGCAGAAGAATTCTAATTCCATTTGTTCGAATTCACGTGTTCTGAAAATGAAGTTACCTGGTGTAATTTCATTACGGAATGATTTACCGATTTGACCAATACCAAATGGTAATTTTTTACGCATTGAACGTTGGACGTTTTTGTAGTTGACAAAGATACCTTGTGCAGTTTCAGGACGTAAGAAAATTTCGTTAGTTGAATCTTCAGTTACACCTTGGAAAGTTTTGAACATCAAGTTGAATTGACGGATATCAGTCCAGTTAGCAGTACCGCTTACTGGGCATTTAATACCTTCTTCTTCAATAATACGTTTCATTTCATCAAAACTTAAACCATCTGCGATAAAGTTTTCGTCACCTTTTTCATTTTGCATATATTCTTCAATTAATTTATCTGCACGGTAACGAATTTTACTATCTTTGTTGTCGATCATAGGGTCATTAAAGTTACCTAAGTGACCTGATGCTTCCCATACTTTAGGGTTCATCAAAATTGCTGCGTCTAAGCCAACGTTATAAGGTGATTGTGAAATAAATTTTTTCCACCATGCACGTTTAATATTATTTTTTAATTCAACACCTAATGGACCATAATCCCAAGTGTTTGATAAACCACCGTAAATCTCACTGCCTGGAAATACAAAACCTCTGTGTTTTGCTAGCTGAACTACTGATTCCATATCTTTTGCCATAAATAACACTCCTCTTTAATAATAAAAAAACGCCCCAAGATAACGAAATAAACATTTCGAAATCTTGGGACGAGTTATCTCATTTCTCATTGAAATTCGTAATAACCCGCGGTTCCACCCAAATTAGTGTAGACACTCGCTTAGATTATAAAAGTTGTTAGGCCAATTTAATTGTTAAGCTCGCACCATCCTTAACTCGCTTCAAACCTAATTCTAATGCATCCGAAAATTAAAGGCAAGTGTTTATATAGATTTGTAGACCAAAACAATTACAGTTATAATATAAATTGTAAGTGTGAAGGGGTGAAGACATATAGAACTGAGTAGTAGGCAAAGTGAAATTATCGAAATAGTAAAGCAAAATGGGCCGATTACCGGTGAAAAGATTGCCGAACAACTAAGTTTAACTAGAGCGACACTTAGACCTGATTTAGCTATTTTGACAATGTCTGGGTTTCTCGAAGCTAGACCTAGAGTAGGATACTTTTATTCTGGTAAATCAACAAATCAATTATTAACAGAAAAATTACGTCAATATGTTGTTAAAGACTATCAATCTTTGCCGATTGTCTTAAAAGGCGATACTTCTGTTTATGAGGCAATATGTACAATTTTTCTTGAAGACGTCAGCACGTTATTTATTGTGAATACAAATAATGATTTTGTTGGAGTTTGTTCAAGAAAAGACTTACTCAGAGCATCCATGATTGGCGAGGATATACATACGATGCCAGTCAGTGTTATCATGACACGTATGCCGAATTTAACACACGTTTTAGAAAATGATTTGGTCGTACTAGCTGCACAGCTTATGATTGAAAAAGAAATTGATTCTCTGCCGATAGTTCGTGGTAAAGATAATGGTAAGTTGGAAGTCATCGGGCGCATTTCAAAAACCACGATAACAAAATTATTTGTATCAATTTTCGATGAGTAGGAGTAGGATTTAATGCAAAAGATAAAAATAATAATTGCATCTGATTCGGTGGGAGAAACAGCCGAACAAGTTGCAAAAGCTTGTGTTTCTCAATTTAATTCGAAAAATTTCCAAAGTCAGATTGTACGTTATCCATATATTGAAACGTTAGAGAATGTTGATGAAGTTATGGAAGTTGCGAAAGAAAACGAAATGAATATTGTTGTTTTCACGCTTGTAAAACCTGACATTAAAGAATATATGGAACAGCAATTAGCCGAAAAAAATATAAAACATGTCGATATCATGGGACCATTAATGAATATTTTAATTGATGAAATCGATGAAAAACCATACTATGAACCAGGTATAGTGCATAAACTAGATGAAGCATACTTCAAAAAAATTGAAGCGATTGAATTTGCAGTTAAATATGATGATGGTAAAGATCCGAAAGGTTTACCTAAAGCTGATATTATATTAATTGGTATTTCACGTACTTCAAAAACACCTTTATCACAGTTTTTAGCACATAAGCGTTATAAGGTTATGAATATTCCAATCGTTCCTGAAATCAATCCGCCTGAAGGGTTATTTGAAGTAGATCCCAAAAAATGTATTGCATTAAAAATCAGTGAAGAAAAGTTGAATAAAATCCGTAAAGAAAGATTGAAACAACTCGGGCTTGGAGATTCAGCACGTTATGCTACAGGGCAACGTATTCAAGAAGAATTGGATTACTTTGATAAAATAGTTAATCGAATAGGCTGTCCTGTGATTGATGTATCAGACAAAGCTATAGAAGAAACAGCTAATGATATCATGTATATAATTGAACAAAATAAAATGAATAAGTAAGCCTAATACAATACGCTGGTGTTTTAAACTCAGCGTATTTCTTATTGAGCTAATAACTTTTATTTTTTATAGAAAATGATATAATAATAAGACTAATGTATACAGGTGGTTATGGTGAGAATAGAGCAATCAGTAATAAATGAAATAAAAGATAAAACAGATATTCTTGACCTTGTAAGTGAATATGTGAAATTAGAGAAAAGAGGGCGCAATTATATTGGTTTGTGTCCTTTTCATGATGAAAAAACACCTTCGTTTACTGTTTCGGAGGACAAACAAATTTGTCATTGTTTCGGTTGTAAAAAGGGCGGTAATGTTTTTCAATTTACTCAAGAGATAGAAGGTATTTCGTTTGTCGATGCTGTTAAAGCCCTTGGAGAAAGGGTAAATATAAAAGTAGATGTTGGACAAAATAATGAGCAAAACCAAATCGCTTCTGATGACTTAATGATGATTAAAATGCATGAACTTATGCAAGAATATTATCATTATGTACTGATGAAAACAGTGGAAGGGGAAGAGCCTTTAAAATATTTGAAGTCTAGAGGTTTCACTGAAGAACTGTTAAAAGACAGAAAAATCGGTTTTGCACCCGACAACTCTCACTTTTGTCATGATTTCTTGCAAAAGAAAGGTTATGATATTGAGCTAGCGTATGAAGCCGGTTTATTATCTCGCAATGAAGAAAACTTTAGTTATTATGATCGATTTAGAGATAGAATTATGTTTCCTTTGCATAATGCACAAGGACGAACTGTAGGTTATTCGGGAAGAACATACAAAAATCAAGAACCTAAATATTTAAACAGTCCGGAAACACCTATATTTCAAAAGAGACGACTTTTATACAACGTTGACAAAGCAAGACGTATTATACGTCAAAAAAATGAAATTATACTATTAGAAGGGTTTATGGATGTTATTAAAGCTGACAATGCTGGGGTTAAACAGGTTGTGGCAAGTATGGGAACACAAATTTCCCAAGAACACATAGCGTTCATCAAAAAACTAACATCAAATGTCACATTACTATTTGATGGCGATTTTGCAGGACAAGAAGCTACACTTAAAACTGGGCAGCACTTACTAGAGCAAGGTCTGAATGTTTTTGTTATTCAACTTCCTTCTAAAATGGATCCAGATGAGTATATTACTAAATATGGGGAAGATGCTTTTAAAAAATACGTGGAACATGAAAAACGTGCTTTTGTATTGTATAAAGTCAATTTATATAAAGACGAAATCGAAAATAACGACATGGCTTATGAACAATACCTTAAAGAGATAACGAACGATGTTTCATTAATGCAATCAGGGATTTTACAGAAAAAAGTATTGCAAGACGTTTCTGAATTGTTTAAAGTAAGTTTTGATAGTCTAAATAATGAAGTGTCAAGACATAACCAACATTCATTTCAACAAATACCTGCTGCAGTTCCAGAAGTTAAACAAAAAAAATATTCAAAACAAGAAGATGCTGAACGTAAACTATTAAAACATTTTATGTTTAATAAAGACATTTTTCTTGAACATAGCCAGCGTGTAGAAGCAGATGACTTTACAAATCAGCAATTTAAGCGTATATTTAATATTTTGCACGACTACTATGCTGAAAATGAATATTATAATCTGAGTACTGCATTATTATATAGTGATGAAGAAATAGATAGAGAAACTTTAATTGCATTAGACAATCTTTTACTCAATAACAATCCATATGAACATGAGATTGATGAGTATATTCAAATTATTGTTAGCAGTAGAGATGAAGAGACCTCTGAGTCATTAAACCAGAAGTTACGAGAGGCTACACGTATTGGTGATTCAGAACTGCAAAAGTATTATTTGCAAAAGATTGTCGCTTTAAATCAAAAACGAATGTATTAAAATTGTTAATATATATTTAAAGAGTTTTATTTAAGTAACGCATTGTGTGCTTATATTAATTTCGGGAGGCCTTTTTATGTCTGAAAACCAAGTGAAAGTAGTAAAAAAACAAACCATCGATCCGACATTAACTTTGGAAGATGTAAAAAAACAATTATTAGATAAAGGGAAAAAAGAAGGTCATTTAAGCCATGAAGAAGTAGCAGAAAAACTGCAAAACTTCGATATGGACTCTGATCAAATGGACGAGTTCTTTGAACAATTAAATGATAATGATATAAATCTTATTAATGAAAAAGACAGTTCTGATACAGACGAAAAACTTAATCCTAATGATTTAAGTGCACCTCCAGGTGTTAAAATCAACGACCCTGTGCGTATGTATTTAAAAGAAATCGGTCGTGTTGATTTATTAAACGCCCAAGAAGAAATTAAACTTGCAAAACGTATCGAACAAGGTGATGAAGTAGCTAAAGCAAGATTAGCAGAAGCAAACTTACGTTTAGTTGTCAGCATTGCTAAAAGATACGTAGGACGCGGTATGTTGTTCTTAGACCTTATCCAAGAAGGAAATATGGGCTTAATTAAAGCGGTAGAAAAATTCGACTTCAGTAAAGGATTCAAATTTTCTACGTATGCAACATGGTGGATTCGTCAAGCAATTACACGTGCTATTGCTGACCAAGCACGTACAATCAGAATTCCAGTACACATGGTCGAAACAATTAATAAATTGATTCGTGTTCAACGTCAATTACTACAAGATTTAGGTCGTGATCCAGCACCAGAAGAAATTGGTGAAGAGATGGATTTACCACCAGAAAAAGTACGTGAAATCTTAAAAATTGCACAAGAGCCTGTTTCTTTAGAAACACCAATTGGTGAAGAAGATGACAGTCACTTAGGAGATTTCATCGAAGACCAAGAAGTACAAAGCCCATCTGATCACGCAGCGTACGAGTTATTGAAAGAACAATTAGAAGATGTTTTAGATACACTAACTGATAGAGAAGAAAACGTATTAAGATTACGTTTCGGTCTTGATGATGGACGTACAAGAACACTTGAAGAAGTTGGTAAAGTATTCGGTGTTACAAGAGAACGAATTCGTCAAATCGAAGCTAAAGCACTTAGAAAGCTAAGACATCCAAGCCGTAGCAAACGCCTTAAAGACTTTATGGATTAATTAAGTAAAAATAGCGAGACAATGAGCTGATAATGTTTGGCTGACGAAGGCAAGGAATCATGTAAAGACCTACAGTCAATCGAATATCTTGCTTATTGTCTCGCTCTTTTATTAGAGGAGCCAAAGTGATGATTTTAAACCAACGACTTACTGCAGTGAGTAAATATATAACTGGTGATGTATTGGCAGATATTGGTTCAGACCATGCATATTTGCCAATCTATGCGATAGAAAACGAATTATGTACTTCTGCTATTGCTGGAGAAGTGGTAAAAGGACCATATCAAGCTGCTTTAGATAACGTTAAAAAATATAGCATGCAAAATAGGATTGATGTTAAACTGGGAGATGGATTAAATGTCCTAGAAAAAACAAATAACGTTAATACTATTACAATATGTGGAATGGGCGGCCCATTAATTGCAGAAATACTCCAAAATGGAAAAGAAAAGCTAATGAATCAACCACGTTTAGCGTTACAAAGTAATATTCAAACATCTACTTTAAGACGTACATTAATGCAATTGGATTACCATATTATTGATGAAGAGATTATGGAAGAAAAAGGCCATATTTATGAAATAGTTATTGCAGAATATGGTCATAAAGAATTAAAAGAAGTAGAGTTGAAATTCGGTCCGATTTTAATGAATTCTAAATCAGCTTTATTCATTAAAAAATGGAATAGAGAATTAGAAGCTTTAAAAAACATCCAATCTCACTTGGATAAGAACAAGCATCAAAGCCGCTTAGAAGAGATTAATCATGAGATCAAATTAATTCAAGAGGTGTTATCATGAAAACTTCAGAGTTACTAAATATTTTAAATCAGCATGTTCCTTTTTCTTCTGCTGAAAGTTGGGACAATGTTGGCTTATTAATCGGGGACAAACAACAAGAAATCACAGGTATACTGACGGCGTTAGATTGTACAATGGAAGTGGTAAATGAAGCAATAGAAAAAGACATTAATACAATTGTTGCACATCATCCACTTATCTTTAAAGGAGTTAAAAACATCAATGAACAAGGTTATGGCGCTATTATTCGTCGTTTGATACAAAACAATATCCAATTAATTGCCTTGCATACAAACTTAGATGTATATCGTCTTGGTGTCAATGCGATGCTATCAAAGCAAATTGGACTTACACATACTGAAATTTTAGAACCTCAACAAACAAATTATTATAAAGTCCAAGTGTTTATTCCTGAAGAAAATGTAGAGACATTTAAAAATAAAATGAATGATGAAGGTTTTGCATCTGAAGGTGATTATGAATACTGTTTCTTTTCTACTAAAGGTGCTGGTCAATTTAAACCTGTCGAGAATGCACATCCTCATATCGGTGAGTTGAATCAAATCGAAACAGTAGAAGAAGTAAAAGTTGAATTCATGATTCAAGAGTACGAACGTACAAAAGCAGAGGATTGTATTAATGTACTACATCCATATGAAACACCGGTATATGATTTTATTCCATTAACTAAATCGGTAAAACGCGGTTTAGGCATGATAGGACAATTACCAGAACAAACAACTTTAAAATCATTAGCTACGACTATTAAAAAACAATTAGATATACCAAGCGTCCGTTTCACTGGGAATCCAAACACAGTAATCTCAAAAGCGGCAATTATTGGTGGCTCTGGTATTGGTTATGAAAAATTCGCACATCAAAAAGGTGCAGATGTATTTATCACTGGTGATATTAAACATCATGATGCATTAGATGCTGAAACAGAAGGATATAACTTAATCGATATCAATCATTATAGTGAATATGTTATGAAAGAAGGTTTAAAATCATTACTTAAAGAATGGATTAGTAATGATAACCTTACTATTGAAGCTTCAACTTTAAATACAGATCCATTTAATTATGTATAAAAAACTAAAAAGGAGGGATTTTAATGGCCACACAACACCCATTTGAACAATTTGATTTAAGTCCACAACTTATAGATGCTGTAGCTGACTTGAATTTTAATCAGCCAACTGAAATCCAACAAAGAGTAATCCCTAAAATTATCAAAGGTCAAAATATTATCGGGCAATCACAAACGGGTACTGGGAAGTCTCATGCTTTCTTGTTACCATTAATGGAAAAAATTGATACTTCAATTCAAGAACCCCAAGCTATCGTCGTTGCACCAACTAGAGAATTAGCACAACAACTTTATAATGCAGCACATCATTTAGCACAATTTAAAGATGAAGTTAAAGTTACTTTATTTATTGGGGGAACTGATTTTGCACGTGACAAACAACGTTGTAACGTGCAACCTCAATTAGTCATTGGAACACCAACACGTATCAATGATTTATCAAAGGACGGCACATTACATGCACATTTAGCTCAGTATTTAGTTGTAGATGAAGCTGACTTAATGATTGATTTAGGTTTAATTGAAGACGTCGACCATATCGCAGCACGTTTAGATGACAGTGCACATATCGCTGTATTCAGCGCTACGATTCCAAAATCTCTACATCCGTTCTTAAATAAATATTTAAATCAACCAGAACTTATTGAAGTAGATAGTAAAACACAAAACAAGAAAAATATTGATTTTTACTTGATACCGACAAAAGGTTCATCAAAATTAGATAAAACTAAAGCTTTAATTGATATTATCAATCCATATCTATGCCTTATTTTCTGTAACAGCAGAGAAAATGCTGATGAATTAGCAGAATCATTAACTGCAGAAGGCTTAAAAATTGGTATGATTCATGGCGGATTAAGTCCTAGAGAAAGAAAACAACAAATGAAACGCATCCGCAACTTAGACTTTCAGTTTGTAATCGCAAGTGATTTAGCATCAAGAGGTATTGATATCGAAGGTGTCAGTCATGTAATTAACTATGATGTTCCTAAAGACATCGATTTCTTTACTCATCGTGTCGGCAGAACTGGTAGAGGCCAATATAAAGGTGAAGCATTTACTTTATATATGCCCGATGAAGAATATTTAATTGCTGAGATTGAGAAAAAAGGTTATAAATTCCAAGATGTTGATATAAAAAATGGTGAACTAAAAGAAATCAAAGCGCATAATACAAGACAAACACGTAAAAACAAAGATGATCACTTAACTACTCGAGTGAAACAACAAGTTAAGCGCGGTAATAAGAAAAAAGTAAAGCCAGGGTATAAGAAAAAGTTCAAGAGAGAATTAGAAAATTTAAAACGTCAAGAACGTAAGAAATACAGTAAACGTCAAAACAGACAACAAAGAAAAAATAAGTAAAGGTTAGGTGGACAGATTGTTAATTGGTTCTCATGTTCCGATGAATGGTAAAAAAATGCTGCTGGGTTCAGCAGAAGAAGCACATAGATTAGGCGAAAAAACATTTATGATTTATACAGGTGCACCTCAAAACACAAGAAGAAAAGATATCTCAGAACTAAATATTGAAGCCGGACACGAAGCAATGAAAGAATATGGTCTTTCTAATATCGTTGTACATGCACCTTATATTATTAATATTGCAAATACACAAAAACCCCATGTTTTTGATTTAGGTGTTGAATTTTTACAAAAAGAAATTGAACGTACCGAAGCAATCGGTGCAAAAGACATCGTCTTACACCCAGGTTCACACGTAGGAGCTGGTTCTGAAGCTGGCATTAAAAAAATTATTGAAGGTTTAAATGAAGTTCTAACAAATGAAAATGATGTCAGAATTGCATTAGAAACTATGGCTGGTAAAGGATCTGAAGTAGGTCGTACATTTGAAGAATTAGCACAAATTATAGATGGCGTAAATCATAACGAACGACTATCAATTTGCTTTGATACCTGCCACACACATGACGCAGGATATGATGTCAAAAATGATTTCGACGGTGTACTTGAGGAATTTGATAAAATAATTGGATTAGACAGAATTAAAGTACTTCATGTTAATGATAGTAAAAATGAAGTCGGTGCACATAAAGACCGTCACGAAAACATCGGTTTTGGTCATATCGGATTTGATGCATTGAATTATATTGTTCATCATGAAGTATTCGAAAACATTCCAAAAATTTTAGAAACACCTTTTGTAGGCGAAGATAAGAAAAATAAAAAACCACCATATAAACATGAGATTGAAATGTTGGAAAGTCAAACTTTCAATCCTGATATGAAGAATATCATTATGAGTGAATAATTCTATTAGAGTAATTATGTAATTAAAAGACAAAGCTTACTTTGTCTTTTAATTTTACATGCTCAATCGTAAGCATTACAATTTACATATTATTTATTCAAGGTTATATTTATAGCGAGGTGAAGATATGTCTACCCCAGTTTTTGAATTAAAAAATATAAATTACTATTTTGGAAACAAACAAGTACTGGAAAACATAAACATTAAAATATATAAAGGTGATTTCTTGGCAATTGTCGGACCGAATGGGGCAGGTAAATCTACATTATTAAAAATTATGCTAGGTTTATTTCCACTTCAAAGCGGTGAGATGTATATTGATGGCCAGAAATACCAACGAAAATTATCAGAGTTGAAAATCAGCTATGTATCTCAAAAAGCAAGAGCATTTAATTCAGGTTTTCCTGCTAGTGTAAAAGAAGTTGTTTTAAGTGGATTAACAAAACAAAAACACCTTTTTCAATGGTTTAATAAAAAGGATGTACAAAAAGTAAAAAACATCCTAAAACGCTTAAATATTGAACACTTATTAAACAAAAACATTGCTGAATTATCAGGTGGACAACAACAACGCGTGTTAATCGCAAGAGCATTGATTTCAGACCCATCAGTACTTATTTTAGACGAACCTACTAATGGTATTGATGCTAAACATGTCAGTGAGTTTTATCAAACTCTAGAGCAATTAAAAAATGAAGGTGTCACTATTATTTTAGTTACACACGATATCGGAGTTGTCGTGGATACTGCAACAAAAGTTGCTTGCTTAAATAGACATTTACATTTCCATGGTCCTGCACAAGAGTTTAAGTCGCTAGATCAAGTTGAAATATCAAAAATTTACGGCTATCCAATTAAATTTGTTGACCATCAACATGAAAGGGAGTGCTGTAACTAATGATTGAAGCATTAATGAATTTCGATTTTATGCGCTATTCTCTTTTAAGTGGTATCTTGATTGGGTTTATTGCACCATTTATTGGTGCATTTATCGTAGTACGCAGACTCTCTTTGATTGCTGACGCATTAAGTCATGTAACTTTAGGCGGTATTTCTTTCGGAATGTTTTTAACCACATTATCACCGATATTTATCTTTATAAATCCTATGTGGGGTGGCATATTGTTTGCGGTAGTCGGTGCACTTTTAATAGAAAAATTAAGAACATCTTATCAAAACTATCAAGAAATTGCGATACCGATTATTATGAGTGCAGGTATTGGCTTAAGTGCCATTTTTATTTCACTTGCAGACGGATTTAACCAAGAGTTAGTAGGTTTATTATTTGGATCAATCAGTGCTGTATCTTTAAGTGATATGATTACTGTTTTGACCATTGCTGTACTTGTAACACTTTTCATTATGTTATTTTATAAAGAACTCTTTATCCTTTCATTTGATGAAGAATATAGTAAAGTTATTGGTATACCAAGATGGATTCAATTCTTATTCATTATCATTGTAGCCATGGTTATTTCAGCATCTATGCGCGTAGTTGGTATTTTACTTGTAAGTGCATTGATGACTTTACCAGTGGCCATAGCAATGAGAATGACAAAAGGATTTAAACAATTAATCCTCTATAGTATTATCTTTGGAGAAGTATCTGTTATTGGTGGTTTAGTAATTGCTTTTTATTTAAATTTATCACCAGGTGGGGTTATTGTAGTATTATTAGTACTTATTTTAGTAGCTACAATGTTCACTCAGACTTTACGTACTAGGGTAAAAAAAGGAGATAGTTAAATGAATACGACTGATGCTATCAAATTATTAAAAGATAACGGTCATAAATATACAGATAAACGAAAAAAGATTATCGATATTTTCGTGAAGGAAAACAAATATGTAAGTGCGAAAACAATCCAACAAACTATGGATACTGCATATCCTGGAATATCTTTCGATACAATTTATAGAAATTTGTATTTGTTTAAAGATTTAGGAATTATCGAAAATACTGAACTAGATGGTGAAATGAAATTTAGAATTGCTTGTACACATCACCATCATCATCATTTCATTTGTGAAATTTGCGGAGACACGAAAGTAATTGACTACTGTCCGATGGACGCAATTAGGAAACAACTTCCTAATGTTACAATTCACACACACAAGCTTGAAGTTTATGGCATTTGTGAAAAATGTCAGTAACCATTAAATTTAGTAACTATATCAGTTTATAATGTTTAACTCCTTACTTTCAGGATAAACATATAGAGGAAAGAGTTCATATTAATTAGATACTTCATTATTTTATAAGCATAAAAATTGTAAGGTATCTAACGACTTGATATAGTAAATATGAAAACAATTTAGGAGGATGATTATTTATGGCTTTTGAATTACCAAATTTACCATATGAGTTTGATGCATTGGAACCACACATCGATAAAGAAACGATGGAAATTCACCATGACAAACACCATAACACTTATGTTACAAAATTAAACGCAGCAATCGAAGGAACTGATTTAGAAAACAAATCAATCGAAGAAATTGTTGCTAACTTAGATAGTGTACCATCTGACATCCAAACTGCAGTCCGTAATAATGGTGGTGGACACTTAAACCACTCATTATTCTGGCAAATCCTTTCACCTAACTCTGAAGAGAAAGGTACAGTAGTTGATAAAATTAAAGAACAATGGGGTTCTTTAGACGAATTCAAAGACGAATTTGCTAAAAAAGCTGCTGGACAATTTGGTTCAGGTTGGGCTTGGCTAGTAGTAGATAAAGACGGTAAATTAGAAATCGTTACTACAGCAAACCAAGACAACCCAATTACTGAAGGCAAAACTCCTATCCTAGGCTTAGACGTTTGGGAACATGCTTACTATCTTAAATATCAAAACAAACGTCCAGATTATATCAATGCATTCTGGAACGTTGTTAACTGGGAAAAAGTTGACGAGCTATACAACGCTGCAACTAAATAATCTTAATACCCACGAAAAGTTAAATTATAACTTTAACAGCAATTGGTTATCCAATTGCTGTTTTTTTATTGTTTCATTTGATTTTCACTTCTTTTACGAAGAAATCTTAAATTTATGTTTGGTTTTCTATGCAAATTATAGAAAAAAGTTCCGATTTCATATATCATTTGTTTAGAGAACTGTTGAATTGAGGTAGGTTGTATTGCTAAAAAGATTAAAGGAAAAAACGAATGATGAAAAAATCAGGAATCTGATGGATAAACGAATCGGATTCTTCTTCGGTCTCGTTGTCGTAGTATTTGTAATCATTGTTTTACGATTGGGTTACTTACAAATTGCACAAGGTTCTCATTACAAGCAACTCATTAAAAATGATGAAAATATTACGGTAAATGAATCTGTCCCAAGAGGAAGAATTTTAGATCGTAATGGTAAAATTCTTGTTGATAATGCTTCTAAAAAGTCTATTACATATACTAGAGGTAGAAAGACTTCACAAAAAGATATACTCAACGTAGCAGAACGCTTATCTAAATTAATAAAAATGGATACTGATCGTATTACCAAAAGAGATAAACAAGACTTCTGGATTCAATTACATCCTGATAAAGTTTCAGACATGATGAAAAAAGAAGATAAGATGCTTAGTGAAGGGAAAATTTCACAAGAACAGTACGATGAAGAATTGCATAATAAAATCAAGCAAAAACAACTTGATGATTTATCTGACAAAGACTTACAAGTATTAGCAATTTATCGTGAAATGATGTCAGGTTCAACACTAAATCCTCAAACTATTAAAAAGGATGATGTCAGCAATAAAGAATATGCTGCTGTGTCACAACAACTTTCAAAATTACCAGGTGTAAATACATCTATGGATTGGGATCGTAAATATCCTTATGGAGATGTACTCAGAGGTTTATTCGGAAGTGTTTCAACATCAGAAGAAGGTATACCAAAAGAACTAACTGATTACTATTTATCAAGAGGCTATTCAAGAAATGATAGAGTTGGTAAATCATATTTAGAGTATCAATATGAAAATGTATTACGTGGTAAAAAGAAAGAAATGAAATACACAACTGATAAATCAGGAGAAATAACGAATGCAGAAGTAGTTAATCCAGGTTCACGTGGAGATGATTTAGTACTTTCAATAGATATTGACTTACAAAAGAAAGTAGAAGAATCTTTAGAACATCAAATTAATAAACTTCGTGGTGAAGGTGCTAAGAACATGGATAATGCATTCATTGTAGTGCAAGATCCAAATAATGGAGATATCTTGGCTATGGCTGGTAAGCAAATTAAGCCAGATGGTTCCATGACAGATTATGATATTGGTAACTTTACTTCTCAATATACGGTTGGTTCATCTGTTAAAGGTGGAACTTTATTAGCAGGTTATCAAAACAAAGCCATACATGTAGGAGAACATATGATTGATGAACCTCTACATTTCCAAGGTGGGCTTACAAAACGTTCTTACTTCAACCAAAATGGAAAAGTAGATATTAACGATAAAGAGGCATTAATGCATTCATCAAACGTATATATGTTTAAAACAGCTTTAAAACTAGCGAAAGATCCATATCATTATAATATGGCATTACCAAACGATATTAGAGATGCAGGTCAAAAGTTACGTAAAGGACTAAATCAAGTAGGTTTGGGTGTTAAAACAGGAATTGACTTGCCTAATGAAGTTGCAGGTCAAATAGAGAAATTAGATTCAAACAGCGGTAACTACTTAGACCTTGCGATTGGTCAGTATGATACGTACTCTCCATTACAATTATCACAATATGTTTCTACGATTGCGAATAACGGTTATAGAATTACACCACACGTTGGTCTTGAAATCAGAAAAGCAACAGATAAAGATAGTTTAGGACCGGTTAAACATAAAATACGCGGTAATGTATTGAATCGTCTTAACAACTCACCTGATGAAATTAAACAAGTTCAAAAAGGGTTTGATATGGCATTTAATAAGGAACCAGGTACTGGATATAAGAGTTTCCATGACACAGTCGTACCATCTGCTGGTAAAACAGGAACAGCAGAAGTATTCCAAGACGGAAAGCCAAGAGTTAACTCAACTTATATCGGTTATGCTCCTAAAGATAATCCTAAATTAGCTTTCTCAATTGTCTATACTAATCAACCCGTTCCAGAACCATGGTTACAAGGTGGAGATTTAGGTCGCGACATTATCAATTATTATTTCGGTAAAGAAAAGAAATCATCAAAATCATAATTTTTCAGCTGATACTCACTCATCGAGTATCAGCTTTTTTGTTTCTATATACCTTCAAATATTAAGTCTAATGACACTTATGCAGATAAACGTTATAATGAAAATATTAATTCAAATAGAAAATATTGGGGTGTTATCATGAAAAAATCTGAACTTCGCAAACAAGTTTTGCAGAAGATGAAAAATATTAACAATCTCAACAAAGAAAAAGCTGATCAATGGTTAAAAGAACAATTATTAAAGACTGACGCTTTTAGAAACGCAAAAACGGTTGGCATTGTATTGTCTATGGAACATGAGGTTAATACATTTCCGATTATTAAAGAAATCATCAGTCAAGGAAAAATCCCTTTTGTACCAGCAACTGATTATGAAACTAAATGTATGACATTCCAAAGACTAAATGATTTAAACCAATTAAGCACGGATGAAAAAGGTATCCAATACGTTGATGCTGATACAGAGCGCACAAATTCATTAGATTTATTAATTGTACCAGGCGTTGTTTTTAACCAAGAAGGCTATAGAATCGGCTATGGTGGGGGTTATTTCGATAAGTTTTTAAATCAACATCGTACAGAAACAATAAGCCTAGTGTATGATACACAAATTGATAATACATTTAAACCAGAAGCACATGATGAAGTCGTTGAACGTCTGATCATTGCTAAAACTAGTTAAACTGGAGGCACCATGAATATAGAAAAACAATTTTGGAAATTAATTTATTATTATGTTAAATACTTCAACTACGAAATCGCACATATCAGTAAGAATGATACAGAAGTTTGGCTATCCAATAAAAATAAGAAAAAACTTATTATTGTTAAAACTGGAGTAAGCAGCTCGCAAGAAATACGTTTTGACAAAAGCAGAGTTTTAGAACATCAAAACGAAATAAGTGAATACACAGGATTCATTCCAAAATATGTGACTTTCAATTATTTAACTGAAAAAATCTTCACTTATGAGAACTTGAATGAAGTTCATCCTATTCACATGAATTTTAATGTCATTCGAAACCAACAAGATTTATTAAAAACTTTGCCGAACCCTATTATAGCTAAGCTTTATTCGCGTCAAAATGATAAAACATCACTCTACTACAAGAAACGACTTTATAGTAACAATCCTATAGAAAAATATATGTTGAAATTTGCTCCAGTCACATACTCGCTTATTGCTATTAATATAATAATTTGGCTGTTTATGTTTTTGATCATCAATGCATTTACAAACAGAAGTTTATTAGATTGGGGCGGTTTAGTTCATTTTAATGTAGTGCATGGAGAGATATACCGTTTAATCTCATCTATGTTCATTCATTTTAACTTTGAACATATATTGATGAATATGCTTTCATTGTTTATCTTCGGAAAACTTGTTGAAGCCATTGCTGGTCATTGGAAAATGCTAGGGATTTATTTCGTCTCTGGTATCTTTGGTAACATTGTATCTTTAGCACTGGACACAAACTCGATTTCAGTAGGTGCTAGTGGTGCAATTTTCGGTTTGATTGGCAGTCTATTCGCAATTATGTATCTTAGTAAACAATATACACCAAAAATGCTATTACAATTAGTTGGTGTATTAGCGTTATTAACAGTATTTTCATTATTTATGGCTAATGTAAATATCTACGCACATTTAGGTGGATTTATTGGTGGATTACTAGCTACTTTTATAGGTTATTATTTTAATAAAGATCGAAAGTTATTTTGGATTTTACTTGGTGTCGGTATTTTACTATTGATTATCTTGTTAATAAGAACATTCACTATTAAAGAGGATAATATTTATGATAAATTAATAAGTGAAGAGATGAGCAATGGTAATTACAACAAAGCTGAAGAGCTTATTAAACATACTATGAATAAAGGCTACGAAGATGATTATACATATTATTTAAGTGGTCTATTAAAAGCAACAAAAGATTCAAAAGCTGAAGGAATTTCAACATGGGAACGCGGATTAAAACATTACCCTAACTCTGGCGTTCTAAATTATGAACTAGCAATTGCTAATCGTTCATTAGGAGATAAAAAATCGGCACTTAAACATATAAAGGTTGCAGTAAAATCAAATCCTCATAATGAAAAATATAAGTATCTAAAAAAAGAGTTGGAAAAACAAAATGAATCGTCAAATTAACACGTTTTACGACGTACAACAGTTACTTAAACAATTTGGGTTTATAATTTACTTTAAAGATAAACACGACATGTATGAAATGATGGAACAAGAAATTAGAGAGCTATTTGAATATCAACTTATCTCTAAGGACGCATTTATCAAGTGTATCTTAATAATCAATCAAAGAAGGATGAATAAGTAATGAGAAATTTAATATTGGCAGCCGATGTCGGTGGAACTACATGTAAACTAGGAATTTTTGATAACAAACTTGAAAGAATCACTAAATGGTCGATACAAACTGATATCAGTGATCCATCAGGTGTCGTTTTACTTAAATCTATTTACAGTGCGTTTGTACAAAAAATGAATGAATTAAGTCTAAAAATGGAAGATGTTATTGGATTGGGAATTGGTGTACCAGGACCTGTTGATTTCGAATCAGGTATTGTTCATGGAGCAGTAAATTTAAACTGGCCTGGGGATGTTAACGTGCGAGCGATTCTTTCACAATTTGTAAGTTTCCCGATTTTTGTTGACAACGATGCTAATGCAGCGGCACTAGGTGAAAAACATAAGGGTGCAGGTCATGATGCAGATGATGTTGTAGCCATTACATTAGGCACTGGAGTAGGTGGCGGTATTATCTCAAATGGTAAGTTAGTCCACGGTCATAATGGTTCTGGTGCTGAAATTGGTCATTTCAGAGTAGACTTTGATCAACGGTTTGCTTGTAATTGTGGTAAAAATGGTTGTTTTGAAACTGTTGCTTCAGCAACAGGTGTAGTTAACTTAGTTAAATTTTATCATCCTAAACTTACAATCAAATCTTCGATTTTAGAGCTCATTAAAGAAGATAGAGTCACTGCAAAAGACGTTTTCGATGCTTCTAAAAAAGGTGATTTGTTCTGCTTATTTATTACTGAACGTGTTGCAAACTATATCGCTTATGCATGCAGTATCATCAGTGTAATGAGCAACCCGAAATATATTATCTTAGGTGGCGGAATGTCTGAAGCAGGAGATATTCTAATTGAAAATATTAAAACTGAATATAGAAACCTTACTTTTACACCTGCACAAAACGGCACTGAAATTGTGAAAGCACAATTAGGAAACGATGCTGGCATTACTGGTGCTGCAGGTTTAATAAAAACATATGTTATTGAAGAGGAGCGTGTTGAATAATGGCTATCGTAGACGTAGTCGTAATTCCGGTAGGAACAGAAGGTCCAAGTGTAAGTAAATATATTGCGGAAATTCAAACAAAATTAAAAGAATTCAAAGAACAAGGTATCATTGATTACCAGCTAACACCTATGAATACCCTAATAGAAGGTGATTTGAAAGACTTATTGCATGTCGTTCAAGTAATTCATGAACTGCCTTTTGATAAAGGTCTAGACAGGGTATGTACTAATATAAGAATAGATGACCGTCGAGACAAATCTAGAAAAATGAATGATAAATTGGTCTCTGTTCAAAAACAATTAGACAAAAATAGTGGTGAAAAATAATGGAAATTTCATTTTTAACTTTAGGTATAGCGGATACAAACACTTATTTTATAGAAAATGAAGACAGTGTTTTACTTGTAGATCCATCAAGTGATGGACAAGAGATTATTTCAAAACTTAAATCTATTGGCAAACCGTTGAAAGCAATCATTTTAACTCATGCGCACTTTGATCATATCGGTGCATTAGACGAAGTGTTGGAGCACTATGATGTGCCTGTTTATCTTCATAAAGAAGAATTTGATTTTCTTACTGAACCTGCAAAAAATGGTTCTGAAAAATTCAGTCAATATGGTTTAAAGCCTATTACAAGTCATGCAAAGCCCATTGCACTCGATGAAGGTAAACATGATATCGAAGGATTCAATGTCGAAGTCATGCATACACCTGGTCATTCACCAGGAGGGCTCACTTTTATCTTTGATGATTTCGCATTAGTTGGAGATGCTTTATTTAATAACGGTATCGGAAGAACAGATTTATATCGTGGAGACTACGAAACATTAGTAGACTCTATACAAGATAAAATTTTCACTATAAAAGATGATCTACCGTTATATCCAGGACATGGCCCTTCTACCACTGTAGAAGGTGAACAATTAAATCCTTATCTACACGGCTAAAATTTAAAAGTAATATTCTCACCTCCTACGTTTGTATATGTAGGAGGTGATTTTTTATGAAAAGACTATTTGAAAAAATTTTAATCGACGCAATCGCGCAACGCGTATCAGACATTCATTTTATACCAATAGAACATGCCGTACTTATTAAGTTCAGAGTTAATGATATGTTATTAAATTATGAATCCATTGAGATAACAACGTATCAGAAGTTACTTACTTTTATGAAGTTCTTATCTGGCTTAGATGTTTCTACTTATCACCAAGCACAAAGTGGCCAAACAACTTTCAAGCATCAAATGCTTTACAATTTAAGAGTATCTACTTTGCCGCTCTCATTAGGAATGGAAAGCTGCGTTATTAGAGTTTCCCCACAGTATTTTACTCAAGAATTTGAATGTGAAGGTCCAAAACACTTTCATCACCTAATGAATAAAAAACAAGGTTTAATTTTATTTACAGGTCCAACGGGTTCAGGGAAGAGTACTATGATGTATGAAATGGTTTCTTTTGCGAAAGAAAAATTAAACCTAAACATTATTACAGTCGAAGACCCAGTAGAGAAGAGGATTCCTGGGATAACTCAAATCTCTGTAAATGAAAAAGCCGGTATCAACTATGAAAGTTCTTTCAAAGCTATTTTACGATGTGATCCAGATATTATCCTTATCGGAGAAATTCGTGAAGCATCTATTGCTAAATGTGTTATTCAAGCCTCATTAAGCGGACATTTGGTGTTGTCTACATTACATTCTAATGATTGCGAGGGTGCCTTGTTACGTTTACTAGAAATGGGCATAACACCGCAAGAGGCGCAACAAGCCATAGCCTTAATATCAAATCAAAGGCTAGTTACAAATCAATCAGGACATCGTGAACTAGCATATGAGACATTATATCAATCAGATATTCAATACTTTTTTAAAAACAATCATATGCTGCCCAAACATTTTATAAAATTAAGCAAAGTACTTAGTCAGATGAACAAAGAAGGCGTTATTTGTGAAGAAGTGTTTAAAAGATATACTTAATTCCAAGATTCGTAATAAGAAACAAATAAGTGACAAAGATCAACTCATATTATTAAACAGATTGAAAATATTACTTGATCATGGATTTACTTTGATAGAATCATTTGAATTCTTGAATATGCACATTGATTATAAAGATAAAGAAACGCGCCATACGATTATAAAATCTTTAAAAGATGGTAAGAATTGTCATTTTATCCTCTCGTTTCTAAACTATCCTCAAACTATTGTGACTCAAATATATTTTTCCGAAAAGTTCGGAAGGCTGTCTGACAGCTTAACTGAGTCATATACATTTCTAAAACAGAAATGCGAATCAAAACAACGCTTGATCAAAACAATTCAATATCCTGTGATACTAATAGGTGTATTTATGTGCATGCTGTTTGGTATCAATTATTTTATACTACCTGAATTCCAACAAATATATACCACAATGGACATTCAATTGTCTCCGCTTTTAAAGATACTCAATTATACAATTCAACATTTTCCTCACATCATTCTTTCCCTTATTGCATTTTTATCAATAATTTTCCTAATTCTATTCCAATATATAAGAAAGCTGCCAATAGAAAAACGAATCAAATTTATTATTAAACTCCCATTCATCAACACCTACTACAAACTCTTTAAAACTTATCAAATTACAAATGAATTATCGTTGTTTTTTCGAAATGGTATTGTTTTACAGCAGATATCAAATATTTACACAGAACAGAAGGTTGATTTGTTTTTAAATTACCTTGGTGATTTCATGATTAAAAATATTGAAAAAGGGATGCGATTACCTGAAATTTTACAAGCAGTTGGTTGTTTTCAAGAAGAACTTATTCATTTTATTGAACAAGGTGAAAAGAGCGGAAAAATTGATATAGAATTAAGCATCTACGCACAGATTCTTCTAAGTCAAATCGAGCGTCAAATGAACAAACAAATAAAGTTTATTCAACCAGTTATCTTTTTATTGCTAGGATTTCTAATTATCTCACTTTATCTAGTCATTATGTTGCCAATGTTCGACATGCTTCAATCCATCAAATAACAAAGAAGGAGAAACCTATGAAAAACCTTGTCAAAAACTTAAAACATAAATATTTACGAGCATTTACTTTACTAGAAATGCTTTTAGTTCTTTTAGTTATCAGCGTTTTATTGATACTCATTATTCCAAATATCGCTAAACAATCTAAGCATGTTCAAGATACTGGGTGTGAAGCACAACAAAAAATGGTGAATAGCCAAATAGAAGCTTTTACTCTGAATAAAAATAGAGCGCCTTCTTCAATCGATGAATTAGTTAGTGAAGGATTTTTAAAAGAAGGTCAAAAAACATGTAAATCTGGAAAAACGATTACAATCAGCGACGGCGAAGCTACCGTTAGTCAATAGTCATGAAAGCTTTTACTATGATTGAAACTTTGCTAGTTCTTGCGATTATTAGCCTTTTAACATATCTAAGTTTAAATGTTAAAAGCCCAACACATTTAAAAGACGTGGAAAATGAATTATTAGCTAAAAATCTTGCTGCGCAAATAATATACATGAAATCTACTGCTATTAAAAATCATGATGATGTTATACTATTTTTTAATCGTGGCAGCAATAGAATCAAAGTAATAAATCAAAATCATCAAGTAAGTTATATAACAATCACAAAAGGAGAAATAGTAAGAAGTAACAATATGGATATTGTTGTTATTAGTCCAGAAGGTGAGTTTAATCGGTTTGGATCTGTTTACATTATGTTTAATCAAACAACATTTCGCTTTATTTTCCATATTGAGAAAGGAAGTTTAAGAATTGAAAAGACATCGTAGTAAAAATTATATCAAGGGATCTTTTATGCTTGATGCATTGACTTCGTTTTCTCTTATCATTACTTTACTTCTAATTTTCTTGCCTGTATTAATTAATCAGCACTTACAGTTTCGTAAAGAAATTGAAAAAGCAGATATGTATCGCACATTAATAACGGTAATTAATCGTTTTAACATAAATGAAATTCAACAAGGGATACAACTGGAGCATTATACCATTGAAAAGATTGAACAATCTATTTGTATTAAAAGCAATGAAACTAATAGTCACTACTGTTTTAAAGTTAAATCAAAAAAGAATTAAAGGCTTTACATTCATCGAAATGATTTTTGCGTTATGTATTTTTTCAATTACAATGAGTCTAATACCACCTTTATTCAAATCTGTAAAAACATTAAATAAACACATGGATGATGCATCTTTGATTCACTATGAATTTTTTGCACAAGACATATCTAGAGAGATTAAACATATACCAATAGATAAAATCAATGTCAGTAATAGACGCATAACGTTACAAGAAGATAGCAAACAAACAGCGTATATCTTTTCTAATCGGAAAATTTATAAAAATATAAATTCACGCGGAAATATAACGCTGATACAGGATATAAGTGACTTCAAAGTAACAAAAATTGACGATAAATACTTAAAGGTGGAAATGATTCTGATTGAAAACGAAGAAAAATATTACAAAGTACTATACTTATAATCTGAAAGGTTACCTGTTACCGTTTACAACAATAATTTTTATGATTTTTATTCTTATTTTGACTTCCTATAGCTATCAATATAGCTTAAAATTAAAGACAATACACAACCTTAACATCTACTACAAACAACAACTAGAACAAATTGTTGAGAAGGATGAGAAATATGAAAAACAAGGAAGTTAAAAAAGAACCCATTATTTTTATAGGATTTATGGGAACGGGCAAAACAACATTAGGAAAATATATCGCTGAAAAAGAGGGTAAGAGCTTTATTGATTTAGATCAACTTATCGAATTGCGAACACATCAAACAATCCCTGAAATCTTTGAATTGAAAGGAGAGAGTGGCTTCAGGAAATTAGAAACGCAATATTTACAGGAAGCTATTAATGAATATGACATCATTTCTACTGGCGGGGGTGTGATTGAAAGCCCTGATTCTATGGAAATTTTATCCCACTATAAATTTATAATTTGGTTAGATGCAAGCATTCAACTTATATACGATAGAATTAAAAACGATAGTAATCGACCTAACGCTGCAAATAAAGCATTCGATGAATTAAAAAGGTTGTATTTATCAAGGGTTTCACGATATAATGAAATCGCATTCAGCAGAATGGATACAGACAATGATTTGAGTTTATTACATCAAAATTTGATGAATATCATTATAGCGAATGATCAGTATTGGAGAGAATGAATTATCTAAAACATTATTTGTGTTTTAGCTTGTATTCATCGCCGAAGGTGCAAGATGTTATATCGAATCTCTCAGGCAAAAGGATAATACTGTGACGCATTCCTGAAGGTAACTACAGGATAGCAATTGGCTTTGCTATCCTGTTTTTAATATTTAATCACATATAGGGGGTTGCAAGATGTCAAACGACTTAAAAAAGACACCATTATACGACCGTTTTATTGAAAGCGGAGCAAAAATTGTTGAATTCGGTGGATGGGCAATGCCTGTTCAATTTTCTAGTATCAAAGAAGAACATAACGCAGTAAGGGAAGTTATGGGAATCTTTGATGTCAGCCATATGGGCGAAGTGTTAATTGAAGGCAAAGAAGCATCAGAATTCATTCAATATGTGCTTTCAAATGATACAGATCAATTATCAGATAACAAAGCGCAATATACTGCACTTTGCAATGAAAAAGGTGGCGTGATTGATGATTTAATCACTTATAAATTAGATGATAATAAATTTTTATTAGTGGTTAATGCTGCAAATACAGATAAAGACTATGAGTGGATTAAATCTCACTCAGACAAATTTGATGTAAATGTTGAAAATGTTTCTGATCAATACGGTCAATTAGCAGTTCAAGGACCAAAAGCACGCGACTATGTTGCAAGCTTGGTTGATGTAGATATATCTGAAATGAAACCTTTCGAATTCAAAAAAGATGTTGAAATCTTTGGAAAAAATGTTATCTTATCTCAATCAGGTTATACTGGTGAAGACGGTTTTGAAATTTATTGCGACTCTAAAGACGTCGTAGATATTTGGGATGGTCTTTTAGAAAATGCTGATTTAAAACCAGCTGGATTAGGTGCACGTGATACTTTACGTTTAGAGGCAGGTTTACCTCTACATGGACAAGAGTTATCAGAAGATATCACACCTTATGAAGGTGGTATTGCATTTGCTGCTAAACCATTGATTGAAGCAGACTTCATTGGTAAAGACGTGTTAAAAGATCAAAAAGAAAATGGAGCAAAACTTAGATCAGTTGGTTTAGAAATGATCGAAAAAGGTATCCCAAGAACTGGCTATGATGTGCTAGACTTAGAAGGTAACAAAATTGGGCAAGTTACATCTGGTACGCAATCGCCAGCAACTGGAAAAGGCATTGCATTAGCAATGATTGACCGTGATGAATTCGAAATGGGCAAAGAAGTCATCGTTCAAGTAAGAAAACGTCAAGTCAAAGCTAAAATTGTCAAGAAAAATCAAATCAGTAAATAATTTAATGAAGGGGTGGCAGTGGTGAGTCATCGTTATATACCATTAACTGAAAAAGACAAAAAAGAAATGTTAGAAACAATCGGCGCAAGCTCAATTGAAGAATTATTTGGAGATGTGCCAAAAGAAATTTTATTGGATAGAGAGTTAGATATTCCAAATGGAGAAGATGAAACTACTTTATTCAAACGTCTTAGCAGAGTTGCTAATAAAAACATTACAAAAGAAGATCATACTTCATTCTTAGGTGCGGGTGTTTATGACCATTATGCACCAGCTGTTGTAGATGCTATGATTTCACGTTCAGAATTCTATACAGCTTATACGCCTTACCAACCAGAAATTTCACAAGGGGAACTTCAAGCAATCTTTGAATTCCAAACTTTAATTTGTGAATTAACAGGTATGGATGTTGCAAACTCATCTATGTATGATGGAATCACAGCATTTGCTGAGGCATGTATTTTAGCATTAAGTCAATCTAAAAAGAATAAGATTGTTGTATCTAAAGGTTTGCATTATCAAGCATTACAAGTACTTCACACATATTCAAAAGTTAGAAGTGAATATGAAATTGTAGAAGTTGATCTAGACGGTACTGTAACTGATTTAGAAAAATTAGATGCAGCTATTGATGAAGATACAGCAGCTGTTGCTGTTCAGTATCCTAATTTCTATGGTTCTATCGAAGATTTAGAAAAAGTTAAATCATTTATTAAAAGTAAAAAGACATTATTTATTGTCTACGCAAATCCACTTTCACTTGGCTTGTTAACACCTCCAGGTGAATTCGGTGCAGATATTGTTGTAGGTGATACACAACCATTTGGTATTCCAAGTCAATTCGGTGGACCACACTGTGGTTTCTTCGCAACAACTAAAAAGTTAATGCGTAAAATCCCAGGTCGCTTAGTTGGTCAAACGAATGATGATCATGGAAACCGTGGTTTCGTATTAACGCTACAAGCGCGTGAACAACATATCCGTCGTGATAAAGCAACTTCAAACATCTGTTCAAACCAAGCTTTAAATGCTCTAGCATCTTCAATTGCTATGTCAGCTCTAGGAAAACAAGGTATTCAAGATATTGCTGAACAAAACTTTGAAAATGCTAACTATGCTAAGAAAGAGTTTGAAAAAGCAGGTGTAGAAGTATTACCAGGTACATCTTATAATGAATTCGTTATTAAGTTGGACAAACCTGTTAAAGAAGTAAATGGTCAATTATTAGAAGAGGGCATTATTGGCGGTTTCGATTTAACTGAAATCAATGACGATATGGGACATGCAATGCTAGTTGCTGTCACTGAATTAAGAACAAAAGATGAAATTGATACTTTTGTGAAGAAAGTGGGTGAGATTAATGGTCAGTAAATCAAGTCCATTAATTTTCGAACGTTCAAGAGCAGGAAGATATGCATACTCTCTTCCGAAAAAAGAGATTGATACAAATGCAGTTGAAGAATTATTAGATGATAAATTCATCCGTAAAAACAAAGCAGAATTCCCTGAAGTATCAGAATTAGACTTAGTAAGACACTATACTGAGTTATCTAACAAGAACTTCGGTGTAGATACTGGTTTCTATCCTTTAGGTTCATGTACAATGAAGTACAACCCTAAAATCAATGAAAAAGTAGCACGTATTCCTGGATTTGCTGAAGCACATCCATTACAAGAAGAATCTCAAATTCAAGGTTCTTTAGAAATCATTCATAGCTTACAAGAAGAATTAAAAGAAATTACAGGCATGGATGAAGTAACATTACAACCTGCAGCAGGTGCACATGGTGAGTGGACTGCATTAATGATTTTCAAAGCTTATCATGAAAAAAACGGTGAAGGTCACCGTGATGAAGTCATTGTACCTGACTCAGCACATGGTACAAACCCTGCTTCTGCAGCTTTCGCTGGCTTCAAATCAGTTACAGTTAAATCTGATGAAAACGGCGAAGTAGACGTAGAAGATTTAAAAACTCTTGTTAATGAAAATACAGCAGCAATTATGTTAACAAACCCTAATACTTTAGGTATCTTTGAACATAACATTATGGAAATTGGAAAAATTGTTCATGATGCTGGCGGCTTATTATACTATGATGGCGCAAATTTAAACGCGATTATGGATAAAGTAAGACCTGGAGACATGGGCTTTGATGCTGTTCACTTGAACTTACACAAGACATTCACTGGGCCTCACGGCGGTGGTGGACCAGGTTCAGGTCCTGTTGGAGTTAAAAAAGAACTTGCTAGCTTCTTACCAAAACCAATGGTAATCAAAGATGGCGACACTTATAAATATGACAACGATATTAAAGATTCTATCGGTCGTGTTAAACCATTCTACGGTAACTTTGGAATCTACTTACGTGCTTATACGTATATTAGAACAATGGGTAACATTGGTCTTAAAGAAGTTTCAGAAGCAGCAGTGCTTAATGCCAACTACATTAAAGCACGTCTGAAAGATGCATTTGAAATTCCATATAACCAATATTGTAAACACGAATTCGTATTAAGTGGATCTAAGCAGAAAAAAGAAGGCGTTCGTACATTAGATATGGCGAAACGTTTATTAGACTTCGGTGTTCATCCACCTACAATTTACTTCCCGCTTAATGTGGAAGAAGGTATGATGATTGAACCTACAGAAACAGAATCTAAAGAAACATTAGATTACTTCTGTGATGCATTGATTCAAATCGCTGAAGAAGCAAAAGAAGATCCAGATAAAGTGCTTGAAGCACCTCATAATACAGTAATCGATAGACTTGATGAGACTAAAGCAGCTAGACATCCAGTCTTGAAATTCGAAAACTTACACGAAGAAAAACTTTAATATCAATAATAATTAAACCCTCGTTTTTAATGAACGAGGGTTTTCTTCATGAAAAAAGCAGCAATGACAATTCATCGCTGCTACATTTTAATTATAATGCTATTTTTTTGATTTAACTTTCCCGGTCCATTTTTTGTAACCGCCTTTAAGCATGTAGATATCTCTATATCCATTTTTTCTTAAAATACGCGCTGCTCTATAACTTGCTACACCATTGGCATCGCATAAATAAATAGGCTGATCCTTTCTTAGACCTTTAAATCGTTGACTAAAAAGCGTCATAGGAATGTTTCTGGCACCAATAATATGGCCATAATCATAGTCAACTTTTTCTCTTACATCAATCACTTGAGCTTTACGTAAACCTTTATGGAATTCTTCTTGATCTAATTCTGTTACAGCTCTTTTATTGATGAAAAATTGGATTAACATATATACAGCAATAATAACTAAAACAGCTAAAATGATTATCCAAAAGCTATTCATCTTGCTTCCTCCTATATTTACCGATACTACAATTATAAGACTGTTTCACTCATTTATCAAAAAGTTTTTCTCAGAAATGAACCGAGATTTCATTTTGTACAAAAATGCAAATCAGATTTAATATTTACTGAAGAAAATCCAGCCATGAATATTAATCAAATATGCTGTATGTATGGTAATATACATACATATAGTTAAATACAAGGTGATTGGAGATTTTAAAATTGACAGAAACATGGAATTTTATTAATTCGGGCAGTCATGACCCATTTTATAATATGGCTATGGATGAAGCTTTATTAAACTTTGTATCCAGAGGTGAAATCGATCCTGTCATCAGATTTTATACATGGGATCCAGCAACGCTTTCTATTGGTTATTTCCAAAGATTAAAGAAAGAAATTGATATTGAAAAGGTCAAAGAAAAAGGCTATGGCTTAGTAAGGCGACAAACAGGTGGAAGAGGCGTGTTACACGATAAAGAACTAACATATAGCGTAATCGTTCCTGAGTCTCATCCTAATATGCCTAAAACAGTTACAGAAGCATACAGAGTCATTTCACAAGGTTTATTAGAGGGATTTAAGTTATTAGGCTTCGACGCTTATTTTGCTGTTCCTAAAAGTAAAGAAGAAAGAGAAAAATTGAAACAACCAAGAAGTTCTGTTTGCTTTGATGCTCCAAGCTGGTATGAACTCGTCGTAGAAGGAAGAAAAATTGCAGGTAGCGCACAAACTAGACAAAAAGGCGTTATTCTTCAACATGGTTCTATTTTAAAAGATATTGATATTGATGACTTATTTGATATGTTTATCTTTAAAAATGACCGCTTAAAAGATAAAATGAAGCAAGCTTTTGTAGATAAAGCTGTTGCGATAAATGATATTTCGGATAAAACAATTTCGATTGAAGAAATGGAAGTAGCATTTGAAAAAGGATTCCAAAAAGGGTTGAATATTAATTTTAAACCATTAGAACTTACTAAAGAACAACAAGCTGAAGTAAAAGAACTTGCAGAAAAATACAAATCTGAAGAGTGGACTTATAGAAAATAAGTAAAATCCCCTGAACCTCTATTTAAACGGCGGTCAGGGGATTTTATTTTTATTTACGACGGTTTCTATATTTCCATTTTGCTATTTTATATTTTCTTTGATCTTTTGTTAAAAAGAAGAAGAAATACAGTAAGTAAGCAATACCTGCGATAATAGCTAAGCTAATTATCGTTCTTACAAGGGAAAATAATATTGAATCTAAGTTCAATATTAACCCGATAAGCGCAATTAATAATATGAGATAAAATAATACTTTACGCATGTTTTCACCTTTCAATACTTCTTGCTTTATGAATTAGTTTTACTAACTTTAATTTGTGCTAATTCTTGTTGGCCTTGTTTTATTTTCTTATCACTTTTTGTAGAGTAACCATCTCTGATAGTTTTAAATGCACTGACCAACTTATTATTAAGTTCTTCAATGTTTTTATTATCAGATTTATCTTTATCAGACATACTACTTTTTTCAAGATCGATTTTGTATTTATCATGTGCACTTTGTAAATCAGTGACTATTTTATCGAGTTTGCTGACCACAGCTTCTTTTCGTTTATTCTTTTGGACATCACTTTCAATTTTGTGATAATCCTTTAATGTATCAGTCACTTTTTGATAGTAATCTGATGTCGCGTTAGCATTTTTGGTTTTCATGCTATTTTGTGCTGCTTCTTTAGTATTCTTTTTATCAGCGCCGAGTTGTTTTTCTTTATCTTTTAAATCACTGATACTTTGCTCTAGTTCTTGGTTTTCTAATTTTAATTGATGATTATCATCTCTTAATTTAGTAGTTTTTTGTTCAAGTGGACCTAAGTTTTGACTCCCGCAGCCCGTTAGTAAAATCGTTGCTCCAATAATCGAAATAAATTTCTTTTTCATAACCTTCTCCTAATTCAAAAGCAAATATTATAGCAATATTTTATCATATTTAGTTCTCAGATTCTTATATTTCAGTTTGCACTTTAATTTTCTTATACATTTTGGGAATTCTTCTTTGATATAAGGTATAAAAGCTTATAGTTCTATGCGCTTTGTGATAAACTTTGGTTATAATAAAAGTGATATAGTCACTATCACAGCTCCATAAAATTACATGATTAAGAATGACATAGGAGGAGTATGTATGTCTAGAATTGAAAAAGTAAATCAAATTATTTCAGAAAAAAATCTAGATGCGTTAGTTGTATTATCTGATTACAACCGCCGTTATTTATCAGGTTTTACTGGTACGAGCGGTGCATTAGTAATTACACCTGAGCGTCGCATCTTGATCACGGATTTCCGTTATATCGATCAAGCTACAAATCAAGCTTCTGAATTTGAAATTGTGAATAGTTCTGCAGGTTTAATTGACGAAGTTAAAGATGTTCTCGAACAAAACCAAGTGAAATATGCAGGATTTGAAGGGCACATCGTAAGCTATGATACATTCCAACAATTAAATGATTCAGACGTTGAATATCAAAGTGTCGGTAATGTAATTGAAGATATCAGAGCTATTAAAGATCAATCAGAAATTGATACGATTCAAAAAGCTGCAGATATTGTAGACAAAACGTATGAGCATATTTTAAGTATCGCAAAAGCAGGAATGACTGAACAAGAATTAAAAGCTGAATTAGAAAGTAAAATGTTAAAATTAGGAGCAAGCGGCCCTTCATTTGACACGATTGTTGCTTCAGGATATCGAGGTGCTTTACCACACGGTGTAGCAAGCGATAAAGTGATTGAAGAAGGTGAGTTGATCACTTTAGATTTTGGTGCATATTATAATGGTTATGTATCTGATATCACACGTACTTTTGCAATTGGCCAACCAGATCCTAAACTAGTAGAAGCTTATAATATTGTATTAGAAGCACAGAAAGCTGCAGTCGCACAAATTAAAGCAGGAATGACAGGTAAAGAGGCAGATGCTATCGCACGTGATATTATCGCAAGTTACGGTTATGGAGATAATTTCGGACATTCAACAGGTCATGGTATTGGTTTAGAAATTCATGAACAACCAATGCTTGCAAAACAATCTGATTATATATTAGTCCCAAATAATTGCGTAACGGTAGAACCGGGTATCTATATAGAGGAACTGGGTGGCATCAGAATAGAAGATGACATCTTAATCACAGAAAATGGTAATGAAGTCTTTACTAAATGCACAAAAGACCTTATTATTTTATAATGAAAGCGTATATGAGGAGGAAACTGAATGATTTCGGTTAATGATTTTAAAACAGGTTTAACAATATCTGTTGATAATGGTATTTGGAAAGTTATTGATTTCCAACATGTAAAACCAGGTAAAGGTTCAGCATTTGTTCGCTCTAAATTAAGAAACTTAAGAACTGGCGCAATTCAAGAAAAAACATTCCGCGCAGGTGAAAAAGTAGAACAAGCAATGATTGAAAACCACCGTATGCAATATTTATATGCAGATGGTGACACTCATGTATTTATGGACAATCAAACATTTGAACAAACTGAATTGCCTGGAGATTATTTAGAAGAAGCATTAAAATACTTGAAAGCAAACATGGAAGTTCAAATCCAAACTTATGAAGGCGAAACGATTGGTGTAGAATTACCAAAAACTGTTGAGCTTACTGTAACAGAAACTGAGCCTGGTATTAAAGGTGATACTGCAACTGGTGCAACTAAATCAGCTACAGTAGAGACTGGATATACGCTTAACGTACCTCTATTCGTTAACGAAGGAGACGTTCTCGTAATCAACACTGGCGACGGCAGTTACGTTTCAAGAGCCTAAATTTTAAATCACCCCTTTTCTGACATCCTATCCATTAATGATTATCAGCAATTTTATGCTGATGGATTCGATGAATGAAAGGGGTTCTTTTATTTTATTATCGTTAAATTACACGATGAGAAAGTTTAAAGTTACAGTGATATGCTTGAATTGATAATTTCAGTCAAGTAAAATATACAAGAAGAGTAAAAACAATCTGAAGGAGCAGTACTATGAATTTTAAAGAAATCAAGGAATTAATTGAAATACTAGATAATTCAAATCTTACTGAAATTAATATAGAAGATAACAAGGGAAGTATCATTAATTTAAAGAAAGAGAAAGAAAGAGAAATCATTACACCACAAATTTCTCAACAAGCTTTCCCTGCACAAGCAGCTGCGCCAGCACCTGTTCAAAATGATTCAGCTGTCAGCGAAGCTTCTTCTGCTGCAAATTCAGAAGCTGATCAGGGGAAAACAATTAACGCACCAATGGTAGGAACATTCTATAAATCACCATCACCAGAAGAAGAAGCTTATGTAAAAGTTGGGGATACTGTATCAAACGATTCAACAGTATGTATTTTAGAAGCTATGAAGTTATTTAATGAGATTCAAGCAGAAGTTTCTGGGGAAATTACTGAAATCTTAGTTGAAGACGGACAAATGGTAGAGTATGGCCAACCGTTATTTAAGGTGAAATAATTATGAAAAAAGTTTTAATTGCCAATCGCGGTGAAATTGCCGTTAGAATCATCAGAGCGTGTAAAGACTTAGGGTTACACACAGTTGCAATTTATTCTGAAGGGGATAAAGAAGCACTACATACTCAAATTGCTGATGAAGCGTACTGTGTGGGTCCTACACAATCTAAAGATTCATATTTAAACATTCCAAATATCTTATCTATTGCTACTTCTACTGGATGCGATGCAGTTCATCCTGGGTATGGATTCTTAGCAGAAAATGGGGATTTTGCAGAATTATGCGAAGCGTGTCAACTTAAGTTTGTTGGTCCAAGTTACGAATCTATTCAAAAGATGGGGATCAAAGACGTAGCCAAAGATGAAATGATTAACGCAAACGTACCAGTTGTTCCAGGTAGTGACGGACTAGTAGATTCAATCGAAGACGCTAAGAAAACAGCGGAAGAAATCGGTTATCCCGTTATCATTAAAGCTACTGCAGGCGGTGGTGGTAAAGGTATTCGTGTAGCTAGAGATGAAAAAGAATTAGAAAATGGCTACAAAATGACACAACAAGAAGCAGAAACTGCCTTTGGTAATGGCGGACTTTATCTTGAAAAATTCATTGAGAATTTCCGTCATATCGAATTCCAAATTATTGGTGACCAGTTTGGTAATGTGATTCAGTTAGGAGAACGTGACTGTACAATTCAACGAAGAATGCAAAAACTTGTCGAAGAAGCACCGTCACCTATATTAACTCCTGAAAAAAGACATGAAATGGGTCAAGCATCTATCAGAGCTGCTAAAGCAGTAAACTATGAAAATGCAGGTACAATTGAATATATTTATGACTTAGATACTGATGAATATTACTTCATGGAGATGAATACTAGGATTCAAGTTGAACACCCTGTTACAGAAATGGTAACCGGGATTGATTTAGTCAAATTACAATTATTAGTTGCTATGGGTGAGCCATTGCCTTTCACTCAAGATGATATTAAAATCAATGGTCATGCAATGGAATTTCGTATTAACGCTGAAAACCCTTATAAAAACTTTATGCCATCACCAGGTAAAATCACACAATATTTAGCACCAGGCGGTTACGGAGTAAGAATAGAATCAGCTTGTTACACAAACTATACTATTCCACCTTATTACGATTCTATGGTTGCTAAATTAATTGTGCATGAACCTACACGTGAAGAAACAATTATGGCAGGTCTACGTGCTTTAAGCGAG
>NZ_KV837057.1:68076-104440 GCF_001838465.1 Staphylococcus sp. HMSC061G12 | reverse complement strand
CTACGTGCTTTAAGCGAGTTCTTAGTATTAGGCATAGACACTACAATACCATTCCATATTCGTTTATTAGAAAACGAAATTTTCAATAGTGGACAATATAGCACTAAATTCTTAGAGCAAAATGATATTATGAAAGAAGATTAAGAAGGAGGCATTCACATGGTTAAAGTATCCGAAGATACACATGCACATTTAGGCAGAGTAGAAATTTCTCCAGAAGTACTAATCTCAATTGCAAGTATTGCAACATCTGAAATAGATGGATTAACTGGACACTTTGCTGAAATCAAAAATGCTTCACCTGAAAAGTTGAATCGTAAAAATTTAACTAAAGGTATTAAACTTGAAACAAAAGAAGATGGAATTTATATAGATGTATTCTGTGAGTTTAAGTATGGTATCAACATCTCTCAAACAGCATTGAAAATTCAACAAACAATTTTCAATTCCCTCAGCAATATGACAACTATAGTTCCTAAACAAGTCAACGTTCATATTACGCATATTGAAGTTGAAAATAACAAGAAATAAGTAACAAAGGAGCACGCTCAATGAGTCGTAAAGAATCAAGAAGCCAAGCATTTCAAGCACTGTTTCAACTTGAAATGAAGAATACAGATTTATCTATAGATGAAGCCATTAATTTTATTAAAGATGATTACCCAGATTTAGAATTCGATTTTATTCATTGGTTAGTATCAGGCGTAAAAGATCATGAACCTGTACTCGATCAAAAAATCCAAGAGAATTTAAAAGATTGGAAAATCTCTCGTTTATTGAAATCAGACCGTATCATTTTAAGAATTGCAGCTTTTGAACTAGAGCATAGTGATACACCACCAAAAGTGGTTATTAACGAAGCTGTTGAACTTGCTAAACAATTTAGTGACGAAGACCATTATCGTTTTATCAACGGTGTATTAAGTAATTTAAATCAATAGGATAGAGTGATAAGTATGTCCGATTATTTAAGCGTTACAGCCTTAACTAAATATATCAAATATAAATTCGACCAAGATCCGCATCTGCAATCGGTTTTATTAAAAGGTGAATTATCAAACTTTAAACGTCATAGTAGCGGTCACTTATATTTTAATTTAAAAGATAATCATAGCGTTGTAAACGCTATGATGTTTAAAGCACAAGCTAATAAACTAGATTTCACACCCAAAGAAGGTGATGAAGTTTTAATAGAAGCACGCGTAAGTGTATACGAAAGACGTGGGAATTATCAAATTTATGTAAATAAAATGCATTTAGACGGAATTGGCAACTTATATCAACGTCTAGAAGAACTTAAAAAGGCCTTAACTAAGCAAGGTTTATTTGATATGAGCCACAAAAAGCCGATACCTAAGTTCCCTAAAAAAATTGCAGTGCTTACCGCGAGTACAGGTGCAGCAATACGAGATATTCACTCTACAATAAACAGTCGATTTCCATTAGTAGAACAAATTCAAATTAGTACATTAGTTCAAGGCGAACAAGCTAAAAATGATATTGTAGAAAAATTACAATATGCTGATACTCTTGGTGCAGATGTCATCATTTTAGGACGTGGTGGAGGATCTATTGAGGATTTATGGAATTTCAATGAAGAAGATGTAGTACGAGCAATCTTTAATACACAAACTCCTGTTATCTCAGCAGTAGGTCACGAAACAGATTTCACATTAAGCGATTTTGTAGCTGATGTAAGGGCTGCTACACCAACTCAAGCTGCTGTCATTGCAACACCTGATCAAGTTGAGCTGACACAATACATCAAACAAATAGAGTTAAGTCTATCCAGACACATCGTCCAATTAATTAATAATAAGAAAAAACATTTAGAACATGTAGCTTCTTATTATAAATTTAAACAGCCATCGTTGTTGTATGATCAACAAATCCAACGACGAGATGAATTAGAAAAACAACTAAGTCTTGCGATGACTAATCATTTGACTCATTTACGACAACGTATTGATTTGCTAAACAGTCGCATAAACGTTAGAGATTTAAAACAACATACGCAACAAGCTATTTTAAACAAATCTCAACTTGATAAGGTATTAAACAAATCAATAAATAATATTTTGAGTAATGCTAAAACGATGTTGGCACAGCGATTAGAAAATTTAAATAATTTAAGTCCAACCAATACAATGTTGCGCGGTTACACGATTGTCAATAAAGATGAACAAGTTATTACAAGTACGCAATCATTAAAAACTAATGACCACATCAGTTTAACCATGAAAGATGGCGAAGTTGATGCAATAGTTAAGAAAGTTAGGTGCAATAAAGATGAGTAACGAGCAAAGTTTCGAAAATATGATGGAAGAGTTAGAAAACATCGTAAAAAAATTAGATAATGAAACAGTTTCTTTGGAAGAAGCATTAGACTTATATCAAAGAGGAATGAAGCTTTCAGCATCTTGTGATGAAACATTGAAAAATGCTGAAAAGAAAGTAAATGAACTCATGAAATCTAATGATGGAGAACAAGCTGAGACATCAGCTGAGAATGAAAATGAATAAAATGATTGAACTAATCAACCAACAATTACTAGAAACAATTCCTGATTCAGCTCTTGGCACTAATTTAGAAGAAAGTATGCGTTATTCTCTTGAAGCTGGAGGAAAACGTATACGACCAGTCCTATTATTAGAAACTTTAAAAATGCTGTCTAAAAACCATACTTACACTAAGGGTATTCGTACCGCATTAGCGTTAGAAATGGTGCACACATACTCGCTCATACATGATGATTTGCCTGCTATGGATGATGACGATTATCGTAGAGGCAAATTAACAAATCATAAAGTATACGGTGAGTGGAAAGCATTATTAGCTGGGGATGCGTTATTAACAAAAGCTTTTAACTTAATATGCACAGATAATGCAATTGATGCTGAAACTAAAGTAGCTTTAACATCCCAACTTTCTGATGCGAGTGGTCACTTAGGTATGATCGGCGGACAAACATTAGATATGGAAAGTGAAAATAAAAAAATATCTATAGAGACTTTACAACAAATCCATCGTGAAAAAACCGGTGCTTTACTGTCTTTCGCAATAAATGCCGCAGCAACAATCGCAAAAGTTGATACTGAAGTATCCGAGATTCTTGATACGTATAGTGAACATTTAGGTTTAATTTTCCAAATTAAAGATGATTTACTCGATGTCTATGGAGATGCTGAAAAATTAGGTAAGCCTGTTGGCAGCGATGAGAAAAATCATAAAAGCACTTATGTGACTTTACTTGGTCTAGAAAAAACAGAACAACGACTTCATTATCACGTTGAGCAAGCGAACCAATGTTTGAAACAATTATCTGATAAACAATATGATACAACTGAGCTTCAAAGTCTGACACAGTTGTTCTATAAACGTGATCACTAAAATTATAAGCTGAGTCCTAATATTCAATTTAGACTTAGCTTATTTCTATTTATGAACTTTTATAAATATGCACTATTGTTGGATATTAATAAGCGATATAAGAAGAAAATAAAAGCATTTTGTTTGAACATGTGATACTATGAATGTATAAATATTCGTAATTTGAGGTGTAAGAAAAGTGGCTAAAAAATCAGTAAGACACATAAAAATTAGAGAAATCATATCCACTGAGCAGGTTGAAACTCAAGATGAATTAGTAAAACGTTTAAATTCATTTGATCTGAATGTGACACAAGCAACTGTTTCACGAGATATTAAAGAATTACAGTTAATCAAAGTACCTGCACCGACAGGTCAATATATTTATAGTTTGCCAAATGATAGAAAATACCATCCGTTAGAGAAACTTGGACGTTATTTAATGGATTCCTTTGTAAATATTGAGGGTACAGGTAATTTATTAGTATTAAAAACACTTCCAGGTAATGCTCAATCAATCGGTGCTATCTTAGACCAAATCGATTGGGATGAAGTACTCGGCACTATTTGTGGTGATGATACTTGCTTACTCATTTGTCACGATGAGGATGCTGCAAATGCTATCAAAACACGTATTTTTAATTTGTTATAAGGAAGCGATAAGCCATGTTACAAACACTAACAATTAAACAGTTTGCTATCATTGATGAATTAGAAATTAACTTTGGAAACGGATTAACCGTATTAAGCGGTGAAACAGGTTCAGGGAAATCTATTATCATCGATGCTATTGGACAACTTATAGGCATGCGTGCATCTTCAGATTTTGTTCGTCATGGCGAAAAAAAAGCAACCATAGAAGGTATCTTTGATATTGATAATAATCCCGAAGTGATTAGAACCTTGAACGAATTAGAAGTTGATGCTGATGAAGATTTCTTAATCGTTAAAAGGGAGATCTTCAGTTCAGGTAAAAGTTTGTGCAAAGTAAATAACCAAACAGTAACATTGCATGATTTACGTTTAATTATGCAAGAATTACTTGATATCCATGGTCAACACGAGACACAATCACTGTTAAAACAAAAGTACCATCTTCAACTGATTGATTCATATTCAGATGGCAAATATGATGATATTTTAAAACAATATCAAAATACGTATCAAACTTTTAAAGATAAAACACGTGAACTCGATGAGTTGGAATCTGCTGATCAAGCTTTATTACAAAGGTTAGATCTAATGAAGTTCCAAGCTGATGAACTATCTGAAGCCAATTTACAAGAAGGCGAAGTTGAACAACTTGAAGCTGATATTAAACGCATTCAGAATTCTGAAAATTTAAGTTTGGCTTTAAATGCTGCACATGCAACTTTAACAGATGAACAAGCTATCCCGGATCGTTTATATGAATTGAGTCTGCAACTTGCGAACATTGATGAAATTATTCCTAAAAAGTTCACCGAACTTAAAGAGCAAGTCGACCAATTTTACTATACGTTAGAGGATGCTAAGCATGAGTTGTATGATGAATTATCAAATACAGAATTTGATGAACAGTATTTAAATGAACTAGAATCTCGTATGAATTTACTAAATAATCTTAAAAGAAAATACGGTAAAGATATTTCTAGTTTAATTCAGTATCAAGCTAAACTAGATGATGAGATTAACAAAATAGAAAATTATGAGCAAAGTACAGCAAACTTAAAAGAAGAGATTACTCAGTTACAAAAACAATTAAATAAAGAAGGTCAAATGCTTTCAAAAGAAAGAAGAAAAGTGGCGCGTGAACTAAGAGATCATATTGTAGAAGAAATTCAAAATTTACAAATGAAAGATGCCAATCTCGAAATCTCATTCAAACCTTTAGATGAACCGAATGCAGAGGGTATAGAAAAAATAGAAATATTAATCAGCCCTAACAAAGGGGAACCACTTAAAAGCTTGGCTAAAATTGCTTCGGGCGGAGAATTATCTCGTATCATGTTAGCTTTAAAAAGTATTTTTGTTAAATCTAGAGGTCAAACTGCTATACTATTTGATGAAGTTGATTCTGGTGTTTCTGGTATTGCAGCTCAAAAAATGGCTGAAAAAATGCGTGCAATTTCTGAATATATTCAAGTTATATGTATCTCACACTTACCACAAGTAGCATCTATGAGTGATCATCACTTACTAATCAGCAAAGCATCACAAGATGATAGAACAACAACACATGTTGAAGAATTAACTGGAGAAAATCGTATAGATGAAGTTGCACGAATGATTTCTGGTGCTAATGTGACGAAATTGACAAGAGAAAATGCTAAAGAAATGATAGAGCAAAATCATGCGCTGTAATCTATTTGAAATGAGGGGAGATTAACTATGGAATTCGAAACATTGATCTCTAATACTAAAGAGTTACAAGGTAACATTGGTGTTTTATTTGCGAATGACGAGAAAACAATAGCTGCGATTGTACAATTGCTTAAACAAACAAAATGCCATGTTACGCTCTACGGTACTAAAGATCCAACTGAATTAATACGTTCTTTTAATATAGAAGGGGACTTATTAAGTCGTATACACTTACGAACATTTCACGAGCGTGAGGATGTCTTTAAGAAGTGTGCAGATGATTTAAACTCAGAACAAACTCATGTTTTAATGAAGGGTAACTTACCATCATCAGAAATCTTATCTTTTGTACTAAAACATAAGTCATTTATGGATGAACGACGTTTCTTAAATCATGTATCATGTTTCGATATTCCTTCATATCACAAAATGTTAATCATTAGTGACGTTGCTTTAAATGTAAAGCCTAGCATAGATGATCGTATTCATATGATTGAAAATATTGAAAGCTTTGCGAAGAATATTGGTTATAAAAGTTTAAATGTGGGATTATTATCATCATTAGAACATCCCACAACCAAAATTCCTTCATCAGTAGATGCTGCAGAAATTGCCGCACACTTTAAACAACATAATTTTTTAAAGGTTGAAGGACCATTCGCCTTTGATAACGCGATTGATAAAGAAAGTGCAATTGAAAAGGGTATTGAATCTGAAATCGCTGGTGATGTTGACGCGTTGATTGTTCCACATCTTGACGTCGGCAACACACTCTATAAATCATTAACTTATTTTGCAAATGCCCAAACGGCTAATTTAATTTTAGGATCGAAATTCCCGATTGTTTTAACGTCTCGAGCAGATTCTATACAAAACAAAGTTAATTCAGCTATTTTGGCACTGCATACATTAAAATAGACATATGAAAAATTCCATTGAAATCTAACTTTTTACTAAATAGGAACAGGATGAGTAAATTCATTTCTGTTCCTATTTTCATGAATAATAGTATCAATTCCTCAGAATATAGTACGATTTTTCTTAAAAGCAAAGATATTTCAAATAAATCCTTTTAACGATTTAATTTCAGATTTTAAATATTTATTGCACCATGAAGAGATTTTTTTGATAGTTGTACTTTCTGTACTTGTAAACTTTTTTCTTGCAGCTTATAACTTACTACTGCCATTTAGTAATCAAATATTTCCTGATATAGCAATAGGTTTATATGTTTCATTTTTAACTGCTGAAGCTTTTGATGGAATAATTGGCGCATTAATAATAGGAATATCAAAAAAGATCTACCAATTCAGAAATTGATGACTTTATTAGGAATTTCAGGAACCTCATTAAGTGTTTGCCCAATTGTATACTTATTACTACATAACTATTTTGTGATTCTACTCATACCATTAATTTTCAATTTATTTTTAACAATGTTTAACATACAAATTTTTTCATATACTCAAAGAAATGTTGAAGACATATATTTAGAAAGAGTTTTGGGGATTATATTTTCAGTTGCAATACTATTTATGCCGTTAGGAACTTGGGTGTTTTCTTCTATAATGAAACCTACTAATCTATTCAATTTCTCAATTGTTGGAATAGCCATAGTTATGTTATCCATCATTTTCAGACTCATATTAGGTTTTCGTCATAACTAATCTTTTGTATCAAAATTAAATTATGAGAATCAAATCTACTATGTGATATTCAGGTTCCTATAACGTTTAAGGTTAATTACGATAAAATATTTAATTTGTATAGGAGCTTAGAAGGTTAATGAATTAAAAAGTACGATTTTCATTTGTCAGTGAAAGTCGTATTTTTATTTTGTTTTTAGAGATTTAAACTGCAAAATAACTATTTGAGGGTAACAAGTCATTACTTTTATAGGGGATTACTTTTAATTGAATACTAGATTAAGGTAAAATATAAAGGGTAGTTTTGAGAAAACATGAATACTGCATCATGAATGCAATATAAAGCAGGTGAAATATATGACCAATATTTTAGTCATAAATTTAGGTAGTACCTCTTCAAAAATAGGCTTTTATCAAGGTGAAAATTGTGTTTCAATGGAAACGATTCATCATGATTTGAACATCTCACAAAAGCCTTTACTTGATCAAGAATCATATCGAATTGATTCCATAAAATCATTTATAAAAGAAAAGACTCCAGGGATGAAAAGTATCGATGCGATAGCTTGTAGAGGCGGTCTACTTAAACCCATAGCTGGCGGTACATATACAGTGAATTCTAAAATGTATGAAGACTTAAGATCTTTCAAATATGGTGTACATGCTTCCAATTTAAGTGGGATTATAGGGTATAAATTAGGAGAAATACTAAATATACCTGTATTTATTGTTGATCCTGTAGTTGTTGACGAATTAATTGATATCGCAAGGATAACAGGTATAAAGGATATTAAGCGTAGAAGTGTTTTTCATGCTTTAAATCAAAAGGCAGTTGCACGTCAATATGCAAAGTCCATTCAAAAGCCTTATAACAAAGTCAATGTTATTGTGGTTCATATGGGTGGAGGTATTACAGTAGGTGCGCATTTACAAGGTAAAGTTGTGGATGTGAATGAAGGCTTATACGGCGAAGGTCCAATGAGTCCAGAACGTGCTGGCACAATTCCGAATGATATGCTTTATCAATTTGGAGTTGAGCGTGGGTATTCACCTGAAGCACTTCAACACTTTATTAGCAAGAAAGCAGGACTCGTTAATTTATGTTCTACTAATAACATGAAACAGTTAGTGAATGAATATAGCGTAAATAAAACAACTCATTTAATTTTAGATGCAATGATTTATCAAATTGCGAAGACAATTGGCGAAAGGGCTGTTATTTTTAAAGGCGATATCGATCAAATTCTTTTAACAGGCGGAATTGCACACAGTCAACTCATCACGGATAAAATTCAAGAATATGTAGAATGGATTGCTCCTGTTAGTGTATATCCAGGCGAGTTAGAGATGGAAGCTCTTGCAAATCAAGTTTATGAAGCAGTTAATTTACGCGAAGAAGTAAAAATATATAGTTAGGAGATCAATCATGGCAGAAGAACAATATGATTTAGTTATTCTAGGTGGTGGCACTGCAGGTTATGTCGCAGGCATCCGCGCATCTCAATTGGGCAAAAAAGTCGCGATTGTTGAAAATCAATTACTCGGCGGTACATGTCTGCATAAAGGATGTATTCCGACTAAAGCCTTGTTAAAGTCAGCTGAAGTATTACATACAGTTAAACATGCTGCGGCATATGGTATTGAAACAGAACAATTTAATTTGAATTATAATAAAGTATATGAACGAAAAAATGATATTGTTGAACAAATGCATACTGGCGTTAAGCACTTAATGCAGCACAACCATATCGATATCTACAACGGCACTGGACGTATCCTGGGTTCATCAATTTTTTCACCTCAACCAGGTACAATATCTGTTGAATACGAAGATGGTACATCTGAACTTATTCCGAATGATTATGTGCTGATCGCGACAGGTTCTAGACCAGCGGAATTACCTTTCTTATCATTTGATCACCAAGTTGTACTTTCAAGCAATGACATTTTAAAAATGACAGAGCTTCCTCAGTCCATTGCTATTATTGGCGGCGGTGTTATTGGTATGGAATTTGCTTCATTATTAAATGATTTTGGTGTTGATGTAACAGTTATAGAAGCAGGTGAACGCATTTTACCTAGTGAAAATAAATCAGTTACACAAACATTAAAAAAACACTTGAATGATAGAGGTGTGCAGATTCGTGAAAATGTTCAATTAACTGACGACCAAATTCAAATTAGTGATGATTCAGCTGAAATCAAACTAGAAAATGAAACACTGCAAGTAGATAAAATTTTATTAGCAGTAGGTCGCAAACCAAATACAGAGGATATCGGCTTAAACAATACAAAAATTAATTTAGACGAAAAAGGTTTTATTGAAGTTAATAACAAACAACAAACCCAAGAACAACATATTTATGCAGCTGGAGACTGCATCGGTAAATTACAACTTGCACACGCTGGTTCTAAAGAAGGGACAACTGCAGTAGAAGCAATGTTTGAAGACTCAGTAATTCCAGTTGATTATAATGCAATTCCAAAATGTGTTTATACTTATCCTGAAATCGCATCAATCGGCATGAATGTAGAACAAGCTAAAGCCGCAAATTATAAAAAAGCACGTAGTTTTAAAGTTCCTTTTAAAGCTATTGGTAAAGCTGTGATTGAAGATGCTAATCAACAAGATGGTTTTTGTGAAGTAGTGGTAGACCAAGAAACAGATTCTGTATTAGGATTAAGTATGATAGGTCCACATGTAACAGAACTAATCAACGAAGTTGCTTTACTACAATTTATGAATGGATCTACGCTTGAATTAGGACTAACAACACATGCACATCCTTCACTTTCAGAAGTTCTAATGGAAGCTGGACTTAAAGCAGCAAAACGCTCTGTTCATGCGTAATATGAGGAGGAAATAGAAAATGATGGATTATAAATCTGCCGGTCTGACCGAAAATGATTTAAAAGAAATGTATAAATGGATGGATCTTGGCCGCAAATTAGATGAAAGAATGTGGCTCTTAAACCGTGCAGGCAAAATTCCTTTCGTAATTAGTTGCCAAGGTCAAGAAGCAGCACAAATCGGTATGGCGTTTGCGATGGAAAAAGGAGATGTTTCAGCACCTTATTATCGTGATTTAGCATTAATCACATATCTCGGTATTACACCTGCTGAAACAATGATGTCAGCTTTTGGTAAAAAAGGAGATATCAACTCTGGAGGTAAACAAATGCCTTCACATTACAGTAAAAAATCTGTCGATATTTTATCACAAAGTTCACCAGTAGGCACGCAAGTATTACAAGGTGTAGGTGCAGCTTTAGCATTAAAAATGGATCGCAAACCTAATATTGCTATGGCAACACTAGGTGAAGGAACATCTAACCAAGGCGATTTCCATGAGGGACTAAACTTTGCTGGGGTTCAAAAATTACCATTTATTTGTGTGATTGAAAACAATGAATATGCAATCTCAGTCCCATCACACTTACAATATGCTGCTGAAAAACTTTCTGATCGTGCGCTTGGATATGGTATCCACGGAGAAAGAGTAGATGGAAATGACCCAATTGCAATGTATAAAGCTATGCATGAAGCACGCGAAAGAGCATTAAGTGGCGAGGGTTCTACTTTATTAGAAGCAATGTGTACTAGAATGACTGCACATTCTTCTGATGATGATGACCAATATCGTAGTCCTGAAATTAGAGAAGGCTTAAAATCTCAAGATTGCAATATTAAATTTAAAGCACATCTGATGGATTTAGGCATTGCGGATCAAGCTTGGTTCGACGAAATTGAAAAAGAAAATAAATCAATCGTCAACAAAGCAACAAAAGAAGCAGAAGCTTCTCCTTATCCAGATCCAAGTGAAACATATACATTTGTTTACGAAGAAGGAGGGCTTGAATAATGGCTAAACTCACTTATTTAGCAGCTATCAAACAAGCAATTTATCAGGCTATGGAAAAAGACCCTGATGTATTTGTATTAGGAGAAGACGTCGGTAAAAAAGGTGGCGTATTTGGTGTTACTCAAGGCTTACAAGAAAAATTCGGAATTGAACGTGTCATCGATACACCATTAGCCGAATCAAATATCGTTGGTACAGCTATCGGAGCTTCTATGTTAGGTAAGCGCCCAATTGCTGAAATTCAATTTGCTGAATATATTTTACCAGCGACTAACCAAATTATGAGTGAAGCTGCAAAAATGCGTTACCGTTCAAATAATGATTGGAGTTCACCAATCACTATTCGTGCACCTTTTGGTGGAGGTATACATGGCGCTTTATATCATTCTCAAAGTATAGAAAGTGTTTTTGCATCTACACCTGGATTAACAATCGTTATTCCATCTACACCATATGATGCGAAAGGTCTGCTATTAGCTTCAGTTGAATCGAATGATCCTGTACTTTATTTCGAACATAAAAAAGCGTATCGGTTACTTAAAGAGGAAGTACCTGAAGAATATTATACAGTCCCACTAGGTAAAGCGGATGTAAAACGTGAAGGAAATGATATTACAGTCTTTACTTATGGTTTATGTGTTAATTACAGCTTACAAGCTGCAGATGTTTTAGCAGAAGAAGGTATAGATGTAGAAGTTGTCGACTTACGTACAGTTTATCCATTAGACAAAGAAACGATTATTGAACGTGCAAAACGTACAGGTAAGATTTTACTTGTAACTGAAGATAATTTGGAAGGCAGCATTATGTCAGAAGTATCAGCAATCATCGCTGAAAATTGCTTGTTTGATTTAGATGCTCCAATCATGCGTCTTGCTGGTCCAGACGTGCCATCTATGCCATTCTCGCCACCATTAGAGGATGAATTCATGATGAATCCAGATAAAATCAAAGCAAAAATGTTAGAACTTGCACGTTTCTAAATTATAGGAGGCTTATCAAATGGAAATCAAAATGCCGAAACTCGGAGAAAGTGTACATGAAGGTACAATTGAACAATGGTTAGTAGAAGTCGGCGATACTATTGAAGAATACGAGCCTATTTGTGAGGTTATTACAGATAAAGTAACAGCGGAAGTACCGTCTACTGAAGCTGGTACAATTACCAAAATCCTAGTTGAAGCTGGGGAAACTATTAGTGTCGGGACTCCAATTTGCGAAATTGAAGCTGAAGGTTCATCAGATGAGAGTTCAGAATCTGATTCAAAACCAGAATCAACAGCAACTACAGAAAAACCCGAAAATGAAAATACATCAACAGAAACCCAAACTGAATCTAAACAAAATTTTAAGAACGCTACCTCTGATAAACCACTAAATAATGGTAGATATTCACCTGTTGTATTTAAATTAGCTTCTGAACATCAAATTGATTTATCACAAGTTAAAGGGACAGGCTTTGAAGGTCGTGTGACAAAAAAAGATATTGAATATGTAATTGCTCACCCAGAAGCTGTCTCAACTCAAGCTGGGTCAACACCAATTCAAAATAAACCTGCTGAAAAAGAAAATATCCAACCTTCTGCATCTACAGAACAATCAACTGTTCCAGCTGATTCTGTTCCTGTGAATGGTGTGCGTAAAGCGATTGCTAAACATATGGTTCAAAGTGTTTCAGAAATTCCTCATGCATGGATGATGGTTGAAGCTGATGCAACAAACTTAGTGAAAACTAGAAATCATCATAAAAAGCAATTTAAGGCAAAAGAAGGTTATAATTTAACATTCTTCGCATTCTTTGTTAAAGCAGTTGCAGAAGCATTAAAAGAGTTCCCAATGTTAAACAGTAGTTGGCAAGGCTCTGAAATTAAAGTTCATAAGGATATCAATATCTCAATTGCAGTAGCTGTAGAGGATAAATTATATACACCAGTCATCCACAATGCAGATGAAAAATCAATTAAGGGAATTGCACGCGAAGTTAATGAATTAGCTCAAAAAGCACGTCAAAATAAATTAACACAAGCTGATTTACAGGGTGGAACTTTTACTGTAAATAATACTGGAACATTCGGTTCTGTCTCTTCGATGGGCATTATTAACCACCCACAAGCTGCGATTTTACAAGTAGAATCCATTGTAAAAAAACCAGTTGTGATTGATGATATGATTGCAATTCGTAATATGGTGAACTTATGTATTTCGATTGATCATCGCATTTTAGATGGCTTACAAGCTGGTCGTTTCATGAACACAATCAAAAATAGAGTAGAACAATTTACAATCGAACATACGCATATTTATTAAACTGTTCTTAATGTTAAAGTTAATCCTATTGAAGATTACTAAATTAATTAGTAGAATAAAATAGAACGTTATTAAGAACTGAAAGGTGATTTCGATATGGATTTAAATTTCGATTTATATATGAACGATGTTGTAGAACAAGCACGTAACGAGATAGAAAAAGCAGGTTATGAACAACTTACAACGCCTGAAGAAGTAGATGCTGTATTAAAACAAGACGGTACTACACTTGTTATGGTTAACTCAGTTTGCGGTTGTGCTGGAGGTATTGCACGTCCAGCTGCTGAACATTCATTACATTATGATAAACTACCTGATCGCTTAGTTTCAGTCTTTGCAGGACAAGATAAAGAAGCGACACAACAAGCGAGAGATTATTTTGAAGGTTATGCTCCTTCAAGTCCATCATTTGCGTTAGTTAAAGATGGTAAAATTGCTGAAATGATTGAACGTCATCAAATAGAAGGCCATGACATTATGGATGTTATTACACAGCTTCAAAATTTATTCGAAAAATATTGTGAAGAACGATAAGAGGTAAAGCAGATGATGCGTTTTAATCCCTATAAAATAGGATTTAGAACGATAAAGACTGCTGTAGGAATGGCACTTGGAATAATTATTGCCAAATTAATTGGTTTAGATAATTTTTCTTCAAGTGCCATTTTAGTTGTTTTATGTATTAAACATACAAAAGTACATTCCCTACAAGCAATTGTTTCTCGTTTTGTATCCTGTATTCTTATATTGATATTAGGATCTATCGTTTTTAGTTTGCTTGGTCAAAATGCAATTGTATTAGGTTTAATCGTATTATTCTTTATACCTTTAACAGTAGTATTAGGGGTACAAGAAGGTATTATTACAAGTTGCGTTATATTGCTACATGTTTTTAATGCTAAAGTTATTGATTTACATTTATTTATCAATGAAGTTTTACTGTTAATCGTTGGCTTAGGTATCGCTTTTATTATGAACTTAATTATGCCAAGTCTAGATAAACAATTAAAAGAATATAAACATAAAATAGAGAAACAGTTTACTGAGACTTTCAATGCATTCAGTAAATCATGTTTTGATTTAGATTATCCAGTAGATGTGCCACTCAAAAACATTGAACTCGAAATCCAAAAAGCGAAATCTTATGCGTTCAGAGACGTAAAAAATCACTTTGTTCGTAACGAAAACTCTTATTATCATTATTTTGATATGAGAGAAGAACAATTGGAAATAATAGAGCGTATTGAACACCTGCTGAAGAATATAAAATCAGAAGATAAAATGATGCATCGTTTAGGTAATTTGTTTGCTGAAATAGCTAAGAACGTTAATAGTAATGATTATACTGCGATGCGTCTGTATTCACTTTATGATTTACATATTGATCTTTATGATCAATCTCTGCCTCAGTCGAAAGAAGCCTTAATCAATCGTGCAAACGAAATACAAATTGTTAGTGAACTAGAACGTTATTTACAAATTAAATCTCATTTTGGATCGTTAAAATTATACGATGAAATATAAAAAAACGAGGGTGATCTTTTTTACAGATCATCCTCATTTTTTATTACTGCATCAATGGTGCTAAACTTGATAATATCAGTGCAACGATTACTGCTACCAACATAACGATGATAACAACTTTTGAGACTTTGCCTTTAAACACGTTATTCTCCTCCAGATAAACTTTCTTCTTAATTATAAATATAGTACTTTATTTTAAATCAATATGGTTATGTTTTCAACTTGACGCTTACAAATTATTATATCATGTTTTTAACCTATTTTTTAGAACATATATGTTTTACAAAGCAGATAAATCGTATACACTAAACATAGTATAGGAAGGGGTTAGAACATGATTAACGAACAACGTTTACTAGAAACATTTTTAGAATTGGTACAAATCGACTCAGAAACAGGTCATGAAGAAATCATTCAACCAATTCTTAAAGAAAAATTTGAAAGTTTAGGTTTAACAGTAAAAGAAGATAATGCAGGTGAGCAGCCTGATTTAGGTGCAAACAACTTAATCTGTACACTTGCGGCAACAGAAAATCACAATAAAACCCAAAATATTTATTTTACAAGTCATATGGATACAGTTGCACCTGGGATTGGCGTTAAACCTATCGTCAAAGATGATGGATATATCTATTCAGATGGTACAACTGTACTAGGCGCAGATGACAAAGCAGGGATTGCTGCTTTACTTGAATTAATTCAAGTATTAAAAGAAAATCAAATCCCACATGGCCAAATTCAATTTGTTATCACAGTAGGTGAAGAGTCTGGTTTACTAGGTGCTAAGGTGCTTAATCCTGAATTATTAGATGCACAATTTGGATACGCAGTAGATGCTAGTGCACCAATTGGAACAACTGTATTGGGTGCACCTACACAGATGAAACTTAGTGCAGTAATTCATGGTAAAAAGGCACATGCCAGCACACCGGATAAAGGTGTTAGTGCTATTAATATTGCAGCGAAAGCAGTCAGTAAAATGAAGTTAGGTAAAATCGATGATGAAACAACTGCCAATATCGGTAGTTTTACTGGCGGTTCAGCAACGAATATAGTCGCTGACGAAGTCACATTACATGCAGAAGCCAGATCACATGACAATAACAAAATCGAAGCCCAAATCAACCATATGAAACAAGTATTTGAAGAAACTGCTGAAGCTTATGGTTGCAGTGCTGATGTATTTACAAGCAAAAGTTATCAAGGTTTTAAAGTGGCTGAAGATGCTAAAGTGACACAATATGCAGTAAAAAGTGCACAAAGTTTAGGATTAAGTGGAAATACAGTGGTTGCCGGAGGCGGCTCTGATGGAAATATTATCAACGCATTAGGTATTCCAACTGTGATTATTGGTATCGGATATCAAAATATCCATACAACTGAAGAAAGAATGGAAATTCAATCTTTAAATTTATTAGCTGAACAACTACTTAAAATTGTAGAATTAACTAGCGATTGATTTTAAGCTTGAATAAGTGAGCAGGAACGCTAATTGTGATACAATAAAATAGAAAATTTTTATCAAAGAGAGGTAAGTAATATGACGCAACAAATTGGTGTAGTCGGTTTAGCCGTAATGGGTAAAAACCTAGCTTGGAATATTGAATCTCGTGGCTATACAGTCTCAGTTTATAACCGCTCAAAAGAAAAAACTGACACAATGGTCGAAGAATCAAAAGGCAAAAATATTCACCCAACTTATTCTTTAGAAGAATTTGTGAATTCACTTGAACGTCCACGTAAAATTCTTTTAATGGTTAAAGCAGGTCCGGCAACGGATGCGACAATCGAAGGTTTATTACCATTATTAGATGATGGTGATATTTTAATCGATGGTGGTAATACAAACTATCAAGATACGATTCGTCGTAACAAAGCATTAGCAGAAAGCGGCATTAACTTTATTGGTACAGGTGTATCAGGAGGAGAAGTAGGCGCATTGACTGGTCCTTCAATCATGCCTGGTGGTCAAAAAGAAGCATATGACAAAGTTGCTGATATCTTAGAAGCAATTTCTGCTAAAGCTGACGATGGTGCGCCTTGTGTAACATACATTGGTCCAGACGGTGCAGGACATTACGTTAAAATGGTACACAATGGTATCGAATATGCTGACATGCAATTAATCGCTGAAAGTTATGCATTAATGAAAGATGCATTGCATATGTCACATACTGAAATCGCAAATACATTCAAAGAATGGAATGCAGGCGAACTTGAAAGTTACTTAATTGAAATTACTGGTGAAATCTTCAACAAACTTGATGAAGACGGTTCCCCATTAGTTGAAAAAGTAATGGATAAAGCAGGTCAAAAAGGTACTGGTAAATGGACTTCTATTAATGCATTAGAACTAGGTGTACCATTAACAATTATTACTGAATCTGTATTCGCACGCTTTATCTCATCAATGAAAGATGAGCGCGTCGCTGCTTCTAAAGAATTAACTGGCCCATCACCAAAATTTGAAGGTAATAAAGATGAGTTCTTAGAAAAAATCCGTAAGGCGCTTTATATGAGTAAAATCTGTTCATATGCACAAGGTTTTGCGCAAATGCGTAAAGCAAGTGAAGAAAACGAATGGAACTTACAACTTGGCGATTTAGCTATGATTTGGAGAGCAGGTTGTATTATTCGTGCACAATTCTTACAAAAAATTAAAGAGGCATATGATAATAATCCAGAATTACAAAACTTATTATTAGATCCTTATTTCAAAGATATCGTAACAAATTATCAATCAGCATTACGTGATGTTGTTGCTGAAAGTGTTGCAAATGGTGTTCCTACACCTGGATTTGCTGCGAGCATTAATTACTTTGACAGCTATCGTTCAGAAAACTTACCAGCAAACTTAATTCAAGCACAACGTGACTACTTCGGTGCGCACACTTATCAACGTAAAGACCAAGAAGGTACATTCCATACACATTGGGCTGAAGAAAAATAATTTTATAAATCTATAAAAAGCACACTATCAGATTATCATTTCTGATAGTGTGCTTTTCACTTTAATTATTCATCTAAATCAACAGGCAACCATAATTGAATTTTTGTAAAAGGATTATCGAAGGAAATATCAAATGGATAAACTTCTACATACAAAGCTTCAGTTTCATAAGGCATCGTCAGCTGCAATCTTGTTTCAATATAGTGCCATGCTTCATTAACCGCAAAATCAATCTCACCTTGTAAATTAAACTTAGCATATTGTCTAGAGGGTAAAAATCGACTTTCTAAATGAGCGGGGTAGCGTTCGCTTGGTACACCTATAAACAATTCAACACCATTTTCCAGTGGGCATTTTACAACAAATAGTTCATGAGGACTTACATCGTTATAACGTTCAAGTTCTTTAATTTTACCATCTACTAATAAATCCTCTAAAAAATCAGCAACAAGAAATGGATTGCTTAAGTCCTCTGTATTCACAAATTTAGCATAACCGACTAATGCGTGATCCTTAGATTTTTCTAATCTATACGTATAAGGTGGACGATCCGTTGTTGCTATTCTTAAATATAATCTTTCTTGCATTTTCAACTCATCTTGCTTCAGCTTTGCTTGAATAGGGGAAATGCCATGATAATCACTAAATGCATTAGCAAAATCATTTGTATCTTCATAATGATACTTTTTAGCGATATCTACTAAACGAAAAGCCCCTACAATCACATCTTCAGCTGCTTTCGTTAATTTTCTAGCTTCTGCATACTCACTAGGAGATAAGCCGACAACCATTTTAAAAGACTGATCTAGATGCATGGGAGAAAGGCCAACGTAATCGCTTAAATCTTGCAAATGAAAAGGCTCATAAACACGGTCCTCAATATAAACAATGGCCTGTTGTATTTGCTTGATAACGTCCAAACTGCTCACTCCTAAAATAACTATTGTCCTATATTATACCGTATTCTTCTATGACTTTCCTACAAAAAGACGTTAAAAAAACAAGACAGTATCAATGTTGTGACACTGTCTTGTCTTCATAAATTTAAACTGATATTAATGTATATCGTCCCACCAGTGGAATCCATCACGACTTAATAACAATTCACTTGTTAATGGACCGTTAGTACCTGATTTATAGTTAGGGAAGTCAGGTTCAACTTGATCCCATTCTTCTTGAATTGCATCAACATATTTCCAAGTTGATTTTAACTCTTCCCAGTGTGTAAAGTTTGTTGCATCACCTTTTAAGCAGTCGAACAATAAGTTCTCATAGGCGTCAACGGTATTCATTTTATCTTGTGCACTCATTGAGTATGATAGTTGAACTGGTTCAGTTTCAATACCTTGTACATTCTTCTTCGCATTTAAATGAATAGAAACACCTTCATTAGGTTGGATGTTAATAACCAATAAGTTGGAATCTAAATGCTTATCTTTTTCGTAATATAAATTCATAGGTACTTCTTTAAATTCAACCACGACTTGAATAGATTTACGTTTCATTCGTTTACCAGTACGGATGTAGAATGGTACACCAGCCCAACGGAAGTTATCAATCATGACTTTACCTGAAACAAAAGTAGGTGTGATTGAGTCTTCGCTGACACGATCTTCTTCACGATAGCTTTTAACATACTTGCCATCAATTTCACCAGCATCATATTGACCACGTACAAAGTTTGTACGAACCGCTTCAGAATCCAATGGTTGCAACGACTTCAACACTTTTACTTTCTCCGCACGGATATCTGCACTATTTAAACTGATCGGCGGTTCCATCGCTAACAACGCCACCATTTGAAGCATATGGTTTTGGAACATATCTTTCAATGCACCGCTAGATTCATAATAGCCTCCACGGTCTTCAACACCTAAAATCTCAGATGAAGTCACTTGAATATTTGAAATGTATTTATTGTTCCATAAAGGTTCAAACATCGCATTCGCAAATCGTAACACTTCGATGTTTTGTACCATATCCTTACCAAGATAATGGTCAATACGGTAAATTTCATTTTCTTTAAATGATTTTCTAATTTGTTTGTTTAATTTTTCAGCTGAAGCCAAATCACTGCCGAATGGTTTTTCAATTACAAGGCGTTTGAATCCTCTTGTCTTAGTTAAACCAGATGATTTTAAGTAATCCGTAACTAAACCAAAGAAATTAGGGGCCATAGCTAAGTAGAATAGGCGATTTCCTTGTAAGCCGAATTCTGAATCGAGTTGATTACTAAACTGCAATAAATCATCATAGCTTTGTTCTTCGCTGACATCATGTTTGAAGTAAAATACATGTTCCATAAATTGATCAAGGTGTTTTGTATCTTTTACATGAGCTTGAATAGATGACTTAACTTGGTTGCGAAAATGCTCATTCGAATAGTCACGACGGCCAATACCAATGATTGCAACATGTTCATCTAAATTATCTTGTTGGTATAAATGGAATAGTGAAGGGAACAGCTTTCGATGACTTAAATCACCAGTTGCTCCAAAAATTGTAATCAAACATGGTATATGCTTTCTTTTATTACTCAAGATTCAAAACCTCAATTCTATATTAGATATGCTATTATTATAAACTATGAAGAATTAATGTAACACATTTATGCTTAAATTTCTTCGTGTTTGTCATTTTAGATATGGTACACTAACGTGTAGAGAGGAGCGTTATAATGGAAATTACATTTTTAGGTACTGGAGCGGCGTTGCCAACCAAAGAACGCAATACACAAGCAATAGCGCTCAACTTAGAACCCTATTCAAATTCAATATGGCTATTCGATGTAGGAGAAGGAACGCAACATCAAATCTTGCATCATTCGATTAAACTCGGAAAAGTAGACCATATTTTCATCACCCATATGCATGGTGATCATATATTTGGCTTACCCGGCTTATTAACAAGCCGTTCTTTCCAAGGTGGGGAAGATAAACCCTTAACAATCATTGGGCCAAGAGGTATTAAAAGCTATGTTGAAATGACATTACAAGCCTCATTATCTAAATTAAATTATCCAATTACATTTATAGAAATTGATGAACAATTACATTACCATCACGAAGGTTTTACAATCAGTGCATATGCTTTGAATCATGGTGTACCATCATTCGGCTACCGTATTGAAGCACCAACCACACCTGGTAAAATAGATGTCGCTGCATTAAAAGCTATCGGTATGGAACCAGGACCAAAATACCAAGAAGTCAAAGAACAAAATACTTTTGTATTCAACAATCAAACTTATGACTCATCACAATTTAAAGGTTCAGATAAAATAGGTCCTAAAATCGCAATATTCGGCGATACCATGCCTTGTAAAAATGAATATTTACTTGCTGAAGATGTTGACGTGATTGTTCATGAAGCTACATATATTGATGGTGATAGAACATTAGCGGATAGTCATCATCATAGCCATATTTCAGATGTATTAAAACTATTAGAAGATTCTCATGCGAAACAAGCATTGTTGAATCATATTAGTAACCGTTATAACCTGAGTGATATCGATGTGTTGTATGCTGAATTACAAGAGCATTATCCACATTTAAAATTTAAATTCGTAAGAGACTTTGATGCGTTTGAAATATAAAAATGCTGAGGCAGATAATTTAACTGTCTCAGCATTTCTTTTATCAATTTTAACTTATTCGTCGTTCGATAACTCTTTACTTCTTTTTACTGCCGCATTGAAGCAATCTTCGAAAATACTTTCAATATCGTGTTGAGCTAAAGCATCTAAGCCTGCTTGCGTCGTTCCACCTTTAGAAGTCACGTTTTGTCTTAATTGTTCCATACTTAAATCAGAACGCTCAATCATTTTTCCAGTTCCGATTATCAAGTTACGGATTGATTCTTCAACTTCTTCTTTATCTAAACCAAGTCTGACACCCGCTTCTACATATTGTTCAAACACATGATACAAGAAAGCAGGGCCGCTGCCAGTAATCGCAGTGACTTGATGCAACGCATCTTCTTGAACTTCAATTTCTGAACCAAACGCATGGACAATATCAATAACTTGTTTTCTATCTTCTTGCTTATAGTTTTCTGAGAAACTGATACCTGTGACTGAATGACCGACTTGTGCGTTCGTATTAGGCATAATACGTGCAATTGGGTTATCATGGTCAAGTTGTTTTCTGATATACTGTATCGAGATACCAGCCATGATGGAAATAAATCTATTTTTATCTGTAATATATGGACGGATTCTATCAGCTAATGCTTCAAAATCATAGGGTTTCGTTCCTAAAAAGACAAAGTCAGCATCTGCTAATAATGCGGCGTCATCATAACTATAATTAACGCCTAATTCTTCAGCATAGCCTTTTAAGACCGCTTCATTAGAACGGTTTGTAATATAAATATCATTAGGATCGATTACTTCAGATGCAATTATTCCTGCAAAAATAGCATGAGCCATGTTGCCTGAACCATAGAATACAATTTTCATATTTTGAATAGCACTCCCTATATTTTGATAATTGATACACTTATCATAGCAATATCAATCATTTTGCACAACAATGTTAATTTGAGGCTATAATTTCAACGGATATACAACTCATACAGAGCGGAGGATTATAATGCAACAGATAATAGGAAAGCATTTTATCGTAACAGGAGGCACGAGTGGACTTGGCTATGCACTTACGCAACAACTTTTAGCCAAAGGTGCTCATGTGACTTTACTAGTAAGAAACATAGAAAGATTTAATGAAACACATTTTCCAGTCAATCAACACTTATTAGATTCAAAGTATTGTGATTTAAATGATGCAACAGATATTCATCAACTCACATTTTCAAAACCAATCGATGGATTTATACATAGTGCAGGGTTGGGATATTTTAAACCTATACTGCAACATAGTGAACAGGAAATGATAGAAACGTATACCATTAATGTCCTTCATTTCAACTTATTATTATCTCAACTTGCACCTTATTTTACACAACATCCTTTTATAGTCGGTGTCAGTAGTTTAGCAGCTTTTTCTACCCAAACAGCAAGTGGTCACTACGCAGCGAGTAAAGCAGGATTTAATCAAGTATTAAACACATTAAGATTGGAACAGCCAGATTATCAAGTGACAGTAGTAAATGCAGGACCGATACGTACACCATTTCATGCTAAAGCAGATCCTACACTAAATTATGCTGCACAAGTTGATAAGTTTATGTTAGATCCTAATGTACTAGCGAGAGATATCATTTCTGCGATGTTAAAAGGAAAGGCTGAAGTTAATCGTCCTAAATGGTTGCACAAACTTTTGAAAATCTATCAATTATCACCAAGAACACTTGAAAGATTGGCACCGCAATTATTTAATAATAAAAACTCATAATAAAAAGACTTGTCATATCTGTCCAAAATAATTCTCAGTAACAACGTTACGTTATTTTGACGAGATGACAAGTCTTATTCATTTATATTCCTATTTATGATTTAGTGGTTTAGTTGAGATGATTTGTATAATGCAAATCTTTCACGCGTTCTTTTGCGGCATGTAAACGTGTTAAATCCACATGTGTTTGATAATTCTTCACGTTTTCTTCTAGTTGTTCCACACTACTAGCACCTGCCACAATTGAACCTAAAACGTCTTGTGTTAATAAGTAATTGAAAGTGAGTGCTGATAAATTATTTTCAATTTCTTTAAGCGATGCGACTGTACTGCCAAGTTCTTGATAACTATAATCAAAAATACCATCCGCAAATTTTTGGTCTAACGCTGTATTGCTTTCAGCTGTCAGTAATCCTTTAAATAATGGTCCACGCGCGAGCATTTTAACACCTTTTTGATGTGCTTGTTGAATTAAATCTTCAGGACGATTATCAATCAAATTATACTGTGCCATCCAAGTGTCAATTTGACTGTGCTCTAAATAATATTTAATAACATTAGGGCGAATAGAAGAGATACCATAGGCACGAATTAATCCTTCTTGTTTTAATTCGTCAAAAGCACTGATTGTTTCATCAAGCGGATCTTCAATTGTTCCGCCATGTAATTGATATAAATCTATTTGATCGACACCTAAGTTTTTTAATGATTGTTTGACACTTTCTTTGATGTGTTTCTTAGAAGGATCCCAAAATGTCGTACCATCTGGTTGAAGGTGATTACCGACTTTGGTTCCGATAACGATATCTTCTGAGTTTTGATACGGTTTCAAAATTTCTCCTACTAACTTTTCATTGATGCCTTTGTCATACATGTCTGCTGTATCAAAATATGTTATTCCTAATTCAATGGCACGTTCGATAATGGCTTGTGCATGTTTCTTTTCTGTACCAAGACTCATACACCCTAAACCTAATTCAGAAATCTCTAAACCGCTATTCAAAACATTCTTTTGCATGTTGTGACTCCTTTCGATACACTTTAATTGTCTAACACTGCTAGTTTATCAGTATTTCAATATAGTTAAAAGGAACGTGATTCAAATGGATTTAACAGAGAAAACATTAAATAAACAAACAATCTACAAAGGTAAAATTATTGAAGTAGATGTAGATGAAGTACAATTACCAAATGGCAAGACTTCAAAACGTGAAATTGTTAATCACACAGGTGCAGTTGCAGTATGTGCATTAACTAAAGAAAACAAAGTAGTTTTCGTTAAACAATATCGTAAACCGATTGAACAAGTATTGTTAGAAATCCCAGCAGGCAAGTTAGAAAAAGGGGAAGAACCAAAATCAGCAGCTTTACGAGAATTAGAGGAAGAAACAGGTTATAAAGCGAATAGTTTAGAATTGATTGCTGATATTTATACCTCTCCTGGATTCGCAAATGAGAAAATCGCTATTTATTTCACTGACGATTTAGTAAAAGGCGAGGTCCATCTAGACCCAGATGAATTTGTTGAACAAGTAGAGTTGAGTCTCGGTGAAATCAATGCTTTAGTACAAAATCATAAAATTGAAGATGCCAAAACTTTAATCGCGTTACAACACGTATTATCACATTATAATCATTCTAAATAACAAATGAGAATGTGTTGCAATTTGCCTCAAATACTGGTAATTTATAGATGAGTCATTAAGTTACATTACAATGATAATAATTATTAGTAGAGGAGTGAGGCTTCCGTGGAAGAACGTTTAAAACGCGTGAAGCAACAGTTACAAAAATCATCCTACAAATTAACTCCACAACGTGAAGCAACGTTAAGAGTGCTTATTGAAAACGAAGAAGATCATCTCAGTGCAGAAGATGTCTATTTAAAAGTAAAAGACAAAGCACCAGAAATTGGTTTAGCAACTGTCTATCGTACTTTAGAACTGCTTGCTGAACTTAAAATCGTCGATAAAATCAACTTTGGCGATGGCGTTTCACGTTTCGACTTGAAAAAAGAAGGCGAAAAGCACTTCCATCACCATCTTGTATGTATGGAATGTGGTAAAGTTGAAGAAATTGTCGAAGACTTATTGCCAAAAGTCGAAGAAAGAGTAGAATCTGAATTTCATTTCAAAATTTTAGACCACCGTTTGACATTTCATGGTATTTGTCGTGAGTGCCAACAAAAGAAAAAAGAGAGTTAGTTTAGGTTAGAAGGTGAACGGATTGGAAACGAATTTTCAAAATATTATTGAGGAATATTTAAAGTTCATCCAAATTGAAAAAGGTTTAAGTGTTAACACCATTGGGGCCTATCGTCGTGATTTAAATAAATATAAAGCCTATTTAGAATTAAAAAAGGTTAAACATATAGATTTTATTGATAGAGAAACGATTCAACAATGTTTAGGATATTTACACGATGAGGGTCATTCCGCAAAATCAATCGCACGCTTTATCTCCACTGTTCGAAGCTTCCATCAATTTGCGCTCAGAGAACGCTATGCCGCAAAAGATCCGACAGTTTTAATTGAAACTCCGAAATATGAACGCAGATTACCAGATGTGTTAGATGTCGATGATGTTTTAGCGTTGTTAGAAACACCGAATTTAGGAAAAAACAACGGCTATCGTGACAGAACTATTCTAGAGCTTCTTTATGCAACGGGTATGCGTGTAACAGAGTTGATTCATGTCAGAGTCGAGGATGTCAATCTGATTATGGGCTTTGTCCGCGTATTCGGTAAAGGAAGCAAAGAGCGGATTATCCCTTTAGGTGAAACGGTGATTGATTATTTGAAAAAGTATATCGAAACTGTTCGTCCGCAATTATTAAAGCGTACAGTTACGGACGTACTCTTTTTAAATATGCACGGCAAACCTTTATCACGACAAGGAATATGGAAACTCATTAAACAATATGGTGTCCAAGCCAATATATCTAAAAAGCTGACACCCCATTCATTACGTCATTCATTTGCGACACATTTACTAGAAAATGGGGCAGATTTAAGAGCAGTTCAAGAGATGTTAGGACATTCTGATATTTCAACTACACAACTTTATACGCATGTTTCGAAATCTCAAATCAGAAAAATGTACAACGAATTCCATCCACGTGCATGAGCCATGATCATTTGGTTCATGCACTATTTTTTATGTTTCAATTGGTTTTGTTTTAATGCTTCTAATCTTGCTTGTTCAACTTCATGACGATCTCTTAACAGGTGATGGTCGCAGATATAAGGAAGCGTATTAATTTGATGCATGATTGCATAATCAGGATAAATGCGTTTGATTTGTTTTTTCATTGTTGATAGTAAAGGTAATTCTACTGGTTTAAATAGTAGCTCCTGATTAGTACTTTCAATTAACTCACGTAATAACATTAGATAACTTCTGCTTTCTAATCCTAATTGATCTAATTTAGCATAATTCGCATGAGCCGCTCGATAAGCACGATTAAATAATGTATGTGCACCTTTATAATTTGCGCGTCTATAGTGATAGCATCCGGTCGCACACAAAATTAAACTCACTACAGCGTCTTGTTTCGTGAAATGAGATTGAGCTTTCCATGCTTCTTCTAAAATATCATGGCACAAAAAATAATGTTGTTTAGTGTGGAACTGATAGTAAAACTCGATTAATGCTTGTTTCATCTGTTAAGCGCTCCTTGTTTCTCGTTTAATTCTTATAATGATTGATGTATAATATTGTACTGAATGACAAATGCGACTTGCAATTAAAGGAGATACAAATGGATGTACGAAGTTAAACTAGATGCTTTTAATGGGCCGCTCGATTTATTGTTACACTTGATACATAAATATGAAATTGATATTTATGATATTCCCATGAAAGCTTTAACCGAACAATATATGAATTATATTCATGCGATGAAACAATTAGAAATTAATATTGCAAGTGAATACCTAGTTGTAGCATCAGAGCTGCTTATGATTAAAAGCAAAATGTTATTGCCGCAACAACCAGATCTAGAAGATGAAGACTTAGACGATCCTCGTGAAGATCTAGTAGGAAGATTAATAGAATATCAAAACTACAAAGAATATACTGAATTTCTAAATGAAATGAAAGTTCAAAGGGAACAGTACTATAGTAAACATCCAACTGACTTAAGTCATTTAGAAACTGCAGAATTATGGGATGAAAACCATACGATTGACCTGACTGAATTAATTATGGCGTATCAACGTATCAAGACTAGAGCTTCATTTGACACGCCGAGACAAGTTACTATCCAAAAAGAAACATTTACGATTGAACAAGCGTCAACACAAGTGTCTGAACGTTTGGCAAAAGCAACGTCATTTAATTTCTTCAGTTTGTTCACTTTTAAAGAGACAACAGAGCATGTCGTTACACATTTTCTAGCAATTTTAGAATTGTCTAAATCAGGCATTATTCAAATTACACAAGATAAAGAATTCGCAGACATTAATATAACTCGAGGTGTAAATTATGGCGCTTAAGCAAATCGGAATATTAGAAGGTTTATTATATACAGCAGGGGATGAGGGGTTAGAAATAACTCAGCTGCAAGACATATTAGATATCTCTGAGGAAGAATTGCTTGCATTAGTAGCTGACTATGAATCACCCGGACTCATGATTCATCAATATGGAAACACATTAGTTCTGACAACTAAACAAGCATTAGCTGATTATATCGAACAACTTGTGAAGCAACAATCTAATATGAAACTGTCTCAAGCAGCCATGGAAGTCCTTTCAATCATTGCTTACAACCAACCTGTCACAAGAAGTGATATTGAAGTCATACGAGGAATTAATTCTGATGGTGCTGCCAAAACATTGATTGCTAGAGGGTTAATCGAAGCTAAAGATGAAGACAATTCAAGAAGCCAACAATTATATACTACGCCGTTATTCTTAAATGTATTCGGCATGAAAAATATAGATGAATTACCAACGACCGAAGAAGAGGAAGAAGAAATAGAATCATTCTTCAACAATTTAATTAACCAAAAAGGAGATAATAATGAGTAAAGAATTAGAGAGATTACAAAAGCGTATTGCAAATAGCGGTTATACGTCTAGAAGAAAAGCAGAAACATTAATTACAGAAGGTAAAGTTAAAGTGAACGGGGAAACTGTAACTGAATTAGGTACTAAAGTAAAACCTTCAGATAATGTTGAAGTTGAAGGCGTTAAATTAGAACAAGAAGACAAACTTTATATTTTATTCTACAAACCAGCACAAGTTATCACAAGTGTATCTGATGATCGAGGTAGAACAGTCGTAACTGATTATTTCGAGGATTTAGAAACACGTATCTATCCAGTTGGCCGTTTAGACTACGATACATCTGGATTGCTTATCTTAACTAATGATGGCGAGTTTACAAACTTAATGACACATCCTCGTTATAAAATTAAAAAGAAATATGTAGCTAAATTAAAAGGTTATTTGATGCGCGATGAAGTGAAACAACTTGAAAAAGGAATTCAATTAGAAGACGGAAAAACACATCCAGCAGAAGTTAAAATTAAAAATCAAGATAAAGAAAAAAATACAACACTTGTTGAAATTACAATTTCAGAAGGTAGAAATCGACAAGTACGTCGTATGTTCGAACATTTCGGTCATGAAGTAACAAAATTGATGCGTATTGAAATGGGTGGTCTGACATTAAAAGGCTTGAACGCTGGAGAAGGACGTGTCTTAACGCCACATGAAGTAAAAAAACTTCGCAATTTAGCCGCAAATGGTTAAAACTTGTAGCAACAGCATAAAAGTTTGTGAAATTATGCACAAATTATGTTAATCTATTTTTATTCACAAGGTTACAATTAACTTGTTGATATATGCTTATGTTATAATATGCTTTGTAGTGAAAAATCGTCTTTTTTTACAACCTTTATATATAATAAAAATACGAAGACGATACTCAAATTATTAAATCCGAGAAAGTTATGACAGATATTTTATCAATACAGGAAATCATTCATGATGTTTATGATGTTTTAGGACTTGTCTGTCTATCTTATTGGACAACTATTGTTGAATGCTCATATGGGAGGTACATAAAATTATGACAAAAATTCTTGTCGTTGATGATGAAGAAAGAATTCGCAGACTATTAAAATTATATTTAGAACGAGAATCTTTTGATATCGAAGAAGCTCGAGACGGCAAAGAAGCATTAGATTTAGCTTTAAATCATGACTATGCTTGTATCTTGTTAGACTTGATGCTTCCCGAAATCGATGGTATTGAAGTTGCAAACCGTTTGAGAGAGTACAAAGAAACTCCAATCATTATGTTAACTGCAAAAGGGGAAGAAACGAACCGTGTAGAAGGATTTGAATCAGGTGCAGATGATTATATCGTCAAACCATTCTCTCCAAGAGAAGTCGTACTTAGAGTAAAAGCTTTATTACGACGCACGCTAACAGCAACTTCAGATCAAAATGAACCACATGCTAGAGATTTAATCGAATTTAAGCATTTGGTTATTGATAATGATGCACACCGTGTACTTGCAGATGGTACACAAGTCAATTTAACACCTAAAGAATACGAATTATTAATTTTCTTAGCGAAAACACCTAACAAAGTATTCGACCGTGAACAATTATTAAAAGATGTTTGGCATTATGAGTTCTATGGAGACTTGCGTACTGTAGATACTCATGTTAAACGACTCAGAGAAAAATTAAACCGTGTCTCAAAAGATGCAGCTCAAATGATTCAAACTGTATGGGGCGTTGGTTATAAATTTGAGGTCGACAACAACGATGAAACGACTCAATAATGTCGTCATAAAACTGTGGTTAACTATTATTTTAATAGTAACGACAGTTTTAATTTTACTTAGTGCTGCATTAATTACATTCATCCAACAGTATTATACGCAAGATACTGAACATTCTTTAGTCAACGATGCACATCGTATCAGTAATCTGCTAGAGGAGTCAGATAATAAATCATTAGCTATCAAACATAGTAAAATGCTTATCGAAGGCCCAAGCGGTTTGATTATAATGAAAAATAAAAAGGATGAATATTATAACTCACATTCAAAATTCAAAGAACAAATGATGGATGTGATTCAAAAAGATAAAGACTTTGCGCAAGTATTCGACAATAAACAAAAAGCATCTGAACATATTAAAATGACTGTTGATGGTCAAAAACATACGTATGTTTTAGTAGGATATCCAACAAAAGTTGATAACACACATCCTAATGGTGCAGTCTTTATTTACCAAGACCTAAAAAGCATCGATGATACAAATAATGTTATTACCATTATCATACTTGTTACAGCGGTTATTTTCTTAATCGTGACCACTGTATTCGCATTCTTCTTATCATCACGAATCACAAAACCGCTTCGCCAACTCAGAACCCAAGCAACCGGCGTTTCTAAAGGCAATTATTCTTTAGTGAACGATATTCATACAAAAGATGAAATAGGTGAACTCGCACACTCATTCAACCTGATGAGCAATGAAATCCAACGTCATATTGATGAAATCTCAGCCTCTAAAAATATTAGAGAAAGTTTAATCAATTCGATGGTAGAAGGTGTATTGGGTATTAATGAGAATAGAGAAATCATCCTATCTAACCAACTCGCTCAGCATATGGAAAATGAGCTTGATGGAGAAAACAAAGCATTATTCGTTGAACAAATGAATAATACTTTCACAGATAAGGAAACTCAGTTTGAAGAATATGAAGTCAATAACCGTTATTATGTGGTAATTATGAGTTATATTGATCAATTCCAACCAAACGGCAGCAGTGGTATTGTCGCAATCATTCGAGATATGACAAATGAACACAAACTGGATCAAATGAAAAAAGACTTTATTGCGACAGTTTCACATGAACTCAGAACACCAATTGCCTTATTGCAAGGTTATACGGAATCGATTGTAGACGGTGTAGTTTCAGAACCTGAAGAAATTAGAGATTCGCTTTCTATTGTCTTAGATGAGACACAACGTTTGAATCGATTAGTCAATGAGTTGTTAAATGTTGCGAGAATGGATGCTGAAGGCTTATCTATTCACAAAGAAGTGCAACCTATCAGCCAATTGCTTGATCGCATGCAGTTGAAATATCGTCAACAAGCAAGTGAATTAGAAATTGATATAGATCTCGCGCCAGAGACACACAACCAATTATGGTTCTATGATTCGGATCGAATGGAACAAGTACTTACAAACCTAGTCGATAATGCGACAAGATATACTGGTCCTGGAGATTCCATTAAAATCACAACTGGCGAAGATGATAATTACGATATTTTATATATCTCAGATACCGGCAGTGGTATTGCACCTGAACATGTAGAATTAGTTTTCGATAGATTCTATAAAGTAGATGCTTCTAGAAAACGCGGCAAAGAGGGAACAGGACTTGGTCTATTCATCAGTCGTATGATTATTGAAGCACAAGAAGGTACAATTAATTTAACGAGTGAATTAGGTAAAGGCACGACTTTCATTATTAAATTACCAAAACCACATCATCATGAAGCATAATCATTTAACTTGGGCATTACGCCCAAGTTTTTTAATTTTCCTAGTTAAGCAATCGGATTGAACTTTTAAGATAAATCGGCTACAATAAATAGGAAAATAAAATATTAACGAAATTCATCTTCGGGGTCGGGTGCAATTCCCAACCGGCAGTAATTTAAGCCTGCGACCTGTATTTATCGATTGATAGATATGGCTGATCTAGTGAGATTCTAGAGCCGACAGTATAGTCTGGATGGGAGAAGATGGAGGGTTTATTTGTTGTGCAATGAAATCCTCCTATTCACGTAGATGAATGGAAGGAGCCTTTATGAATCAACAAAACAACAAACGTTTCATCGTCATAAGTATGTTGAGTGCAATTGCTTTTATTTTGATGTTTATCAAATTTCCTTTACCATTTTTGCCTCCGTACTTAACTTTAGATTTTAGTGATGTACCTGCATTATTAGCAACCTTTATTTTTGGACCTATAGCAGGCATCATCGTCGAATTGATTAAAAACTTATTGAATTTCTTATTTAACATGGGAGATCCAATTGGGCCTTTAGCAAACTTTGTAGCAGCAGTAAGTTTATTATTAACTGCGTACTATGTCAGCAAAGCAGTTAAAAGCCACTTCAATATCATCATTGGCCTCATTGTAGGTACAATCGTCATGACATTGGTATTAAGTGTTTTAAACTACTTCGTATTATTACCGCTTTACGGTATGATTATGAACTTAAGCGATGTCATGAAAAACTTAAAAATCATAATAGTATCAGGTATTGTACCGTTCAATATTATTAAAGGTATCGTAGTATCTATCGTTTTCTTATTGTTATATAAACGATTAAAGAAAGCACTGCGTTATTAATAACAAACTAAAGAAACCCCCGGAAATATTTTTCCGGGGGATTTTTTAAGGCATTATTTGTCTTATTTTATCAATCTATGTTAAGCGAAGACAGCCAACTGGTCTCACGATTGATACTATTCGAATTTTAATGCATCACCATCAAACGGTTCGTCTGCAATTTTAATAGAATCTGTTGGGCAACCTTCGTCTGCATCTTCTAAGTCTTCGTATAATTCTTCTGGAACAGGCGCTGTCCCTTCATTATCATCTAAGATAACATATGCAATACCTTCATCATCATAATCATAAATGTCAGGTGCTGCAGCACCGCATGCGCCGCAAGCAATGCATGTATCCATATCTACAATCGTATATTTAGCCAATTTACTTCGCCTCCTTCTCTAAAAATGCTACACTGATAACGTAATTTATATTTTAACACCAGTTTATCTTTTTTCAATACTATAAGTCATAGGTGATGATGGATTTGAACGAAATAATTCAATACATAAAAAAGCATGCATTTCATTATAAAACTGACAAAAGTATCTACAATATACTGATTGGTGCTAAAACGCATCAAACCTACTTTGATGCTTGTAGCCAACAACTTTTATCATTATATCATAGTCAACCTGATTTAAAATATACGTCATTCGAACGAATCTATCATCAGAATAACGAAGATTTATCATCAATTCCGTTAAAAGTTTCAACACGTTATACCTTTGAAAGTATCCAACAGACTTTTCAGGTTTTGCAGTTGTTAATACAAACCATTTCATTCAAACAACATCACACGCTTTCTTTTATACCCGTTTCAGAAATCAGTAAAGTACAAAAGCGAGTAAAAACTATTTATTTTAAGCTTGAAGCACAGCAAAGCTTAGATGCATTTAAAACAGAGATATATCAGCTTTTCGAACTATTAAACCAAGCACAGCCGCGTTCTATATTGCATTACTTCTTACAAGGTTATGATGAAGTCATGTATACGAACCAACAAGTCAGCTTAATCGAAAATTTAAAAATGTCAGAGTTAGCCATCATTAAAATGAATGATTTAGTCGAGATGATGCATTTATTGGAAGATCAAGAGACATTTCCTATCTTGCACCAAGCTATTATCTTACCTACGCTTTCTATCAATACTAAAGATACATTAAAGTTAGTAAATAACGGTTTATCGTTAGAAGCAATTGCACAAAAAGAAGGCGTAAAATTAAATACAATTGAAGACCATATCATTGAGCTATATATTAAAGGATATTTTACTGATTACAGCTTGTATTTGGATAAGGAAGATTTAAATGAATTTAAAACATTTTATATTGACCGCCAAGAAGAACGATTACGAAATTTTAAGGCAGCGTTTCCTAATATGAGCTATTTCGAAATTAAACTTGCGATTACCATATTAGCGAGGGAGGGGATTTGATGCTGGAAGAAGCTTTAAAAAAATGGTTTGGCTTTGATTCATTTAAAGAAGGTCAAAAACCTATTATCGAAAATGTATTGAATCATCAACACACTTTAGGCATTTTACCTACTGGTAGTGGTAAAAGTTTGTGCTATCAACTGCCGACTTATATTAAACAAAAACCCACACTTATCATTTCTCCTCTAATTTCATTAATGGATGATCAAGTTATGCAGATGCGAAAGAACGGAGAGCGTTCTGTCAGTTACATTCACTCTGGTATGAGTTATGAAGAAAAGATGAAGAATTTAAAACAATTGAAATCATCAAAGTTTATCTTTTTAAGCCCTGAATTTATCTTGCATCAAGATAATATTAAATGGATTGATTCGATAGATTTGGGTATGATTGTGCTTGATGAAGCACACTGTATTACAGAGTGGGGTTATGATTTCAGACCGCATTACGCGTTAATTGGCAGAATCACTAAAAAATTTCCAAAAGCGACACTGCTCGCACTGACTGCGACTGCACCATTACATTTACAAGAGGATATAGAAGATATCGTTCAGACAAAATTGAAGGTGGTCAAAACCAAAATGAGCAGAGATAATATTATGTTATCTCATCTCAACTTTGAAAATAACGCCGAGAAAAATGAATGGTTAAAATCTTTCATAGAACATTCAGGACCAACTATTATTTATGTATCTTCAAAGAAAAAGTGTAGGGAACTAGCGCAAATGATTTATGATGAAGGTTACCTTACCGGCATATACCATGGTGATTTATCATATCAAGAAAGACAAACTGTACAACAACAATTCATACAAAATAAAATTCCTATGATTGTCGCAACAAGTGCATTTGGCATGGGAATTAACAAACCTGATATCCGCACAGTCATTCATTATCATTTACCGGTCAGCCCTTCAAGTTACCTTCAAGAAATCGGTCGTGCCGGAAGGGATGGACAACTTAGCCAAGCTATCAGTCTTTATCAACCAGACGACTATTTCTTATTAGAAACTATTCTTTTTGCGGATATCATAACTGAAGCTGATATTGATGCATTTGATCAAGGTGCCAACTTACCTGAACAAAAGGCAGAAATTCTTGATGTTTTAGCAACTCAATATACAATCGAACAAATAAAAATGATTTTCTCAATCTCAGGACAACGCAAAAAAGAAGGGTTATTAACTATGATGGGATACAAAAACTTAACAACTTGCAGACGTCATTATTTAATGTCATATTTCGGAGAAACAATCACTCCGACAGAAAAATGTTGTGACAATGATAATACAATTCAACCTATAAATGTATTGAATAAAAAGAAAGTCGCAAGAAAAATGGATTATTTAGAAAAATTAAACCAAATATTTACTTAATATTAATCATTATCCTTTGATTTAATGTTATGGTTAGTGAATAACCACTTACATCCTAGAGATATTAGTAGAAATAATATAAACTTGTGACAACGTAGTTAAATGGATACTTTATTTTGAAAAACAAGTTGCAGATAGGGTATAATTCTCTTTGCTTAGTATGTATTGCAAGTTATAATTAACTTACAAGATGTGTTTTTCAACCTCTTCATTTAGGGTATGAACACTACATATGTAAATAAAAATATTTTTAATATAGAAAGGATGATGACGTTGTCAAACAACAATTTCAAAGATGATTTTGAACGCAACCGTCAATCGATTGATCCTAAACCATCTCATAAAAAGCCTGATCATTTAGACGAGTCAGTTGACACAGAAACAAATCATCAAGAAGAACCTATAAAAGAAAAGCAGGAACAACATTTCCCACCGAGAAATGCGCATAAAAGACGTCAAAGAAGACGTGCTACTGCAACACATCAACGTGAAGAAAAGACAGAAAAACCAAATGACTTACATAGCCAAGAAGAAGAACCAACGAAAAAAGAGTCAAAAGGTCATATTTCTGAAACTGTAAAAGGTCAACAAAACGGCAAGAAAAAAGCTGCAGGTGCAGCAGCAGGCAGTGTTGGCGGCGGTATTATCGGTAAAGATTTAGAAAAAAATCATGAAAAAGCTTCTGAATCTAAAGATGATAAGAAAGATAAAGATATCAAAAAAGAAGAACCCACAAATACTGAAAAAGACAACTCTGGTAAAAAAGCTGCAGCTGCTGGTGTAGCTGGAGGCGCTGCTGCTGGTAAAG
>NZ_KV837057.1:0-67976 GCF_001838465.1 Staphylococcus sp. HMSC061G12 | reverse complement strand
GTAGCTGGAGGCGCTGCTGCTGGTAAAGCCGCTCAAAAACATTCTGATAAGAAAAAGGCCGAAAAACAAAAAGCTGATGAACAACCTAAAGAGAAAGACACTGCGAAAAAAGACAACTCTGGTAAAAAAGCTGCAGCTGCCGGTGCGGCTGGTGTAGCTGGAGGCGCTGCTGCTGGTAAAGCTGCTCAAAAACATTCTGATAAGAAAAAAGATGAAAAACAAAAAACTGAAGAGCAACCTAAAGAGAAAGACACAACAAAAAAAGACAACTCTGGTAAAAAAGCTGCAGCTGCCGGTGCAGCCGGTGTAGCTGGAGGCGCTGCTGCAAGCAAATCAGCGCATGCAGGTTCTGGAAACGGAGGCGCAGGTAATGGCGGTTCTGGCAATGGTGGTTCCGGAAACGGCAGTGCTGGCAATGACGGAGAACCGCCTAAAAAGAATAAAGGCGGATTAAAAAAATTACTTCCTTTACTTTTAGGCTTATTATTAATCGCAGCTATCGCAATTTTTGCTGGTTTAGCATTAACAGAACAAGGCAGTCATAAAGCACAAGACGACAACAAAGTTGCACAAAAATCGGATAAAGACAAAAATAAAGATGCAGCTAAAGATAAAAATGAAGATAAAGATAAAAAAGCAGCAGACAAAAACAAAGATAAAAAATCTGATAAAGCAAAACACGATCATTCTAAACATCATGCCGCTTCAGATTCAGAAGCAACTGACGAATCACAAGCACAAGATCAAGACCAAAATGCTTATAATCAACAACAAAACGCTGCACAAAACCAAAACGGTCAATATAATCAAAATCAGCAAGGTCAACAAAACAATCAATACAACCAAAACCAACAAGCACAACAACATAATCAAGGTGGCCAAACACATACAGTATATGGTAAAGAAAACTTATATAGAATTGCAATCCAATACTATGGTGAAGGTACACCAGAAAATGTTGAAAAAATCAAACGTGCAAATGGTTTAAGCAACAATAATATTTCAAATGGACAACAACTAGTTATTCCACAATAATGATATTAGCCTCACTACAAAATGGTAGTGGGGTTTTTTCTTTCATTAATGCTTCACAATTTCTAATCTTTCTTAGATGAAAAAAGATGAATACCTTTTAAAAATTTGTATGACTGATATAATATTAGGGGTGTGAAGAAGGAGGTCAACTGTATGCAAACAGTAGAAAGTATCATTATCGGCGGCGGACCTTGTGGGTTAAGTGCTGCGATTGAACAAAAGAAAAAAGGAATTGAAACATTAGTAATAGAAAAAGGGAATGTTGTAGAGTCTATTTATAATTACCCTACGCATCAAACATTCTTTTCTTCTAGTGATAAATTAAGTATCGGCGATGTACCATTCATCGTTGAAGAGTATAAACCAAGAAGAAATCAAGCGTTGGTGTACTATAGAGAAGTTGTTAAGTATCATCAATTAAATATTCATGCATTTGAAGAAGTGCTTACAGTTAAAAAAATGGGTAAACGCTTCACAATTACAACAACTAAAGATACGTATCAATGTCGTTTCTTAACTGTTGCGACAGGCTATTACGGTCAACATAACGAATTGGAAGTAGAGGGTGCTAAATTGCCAAAAGTCTTCCATTACTTCAAAGAAGCACATCCTTATTTTGACCAAAACGTTGTGATTATTGGAGGTAAAAACTCAGCAGTTGATGCGGCGCTTGAACTAGAAAAAGCAGGTGCAAATGTGACAGTACTTTACCGTGGCTCAGATTATTCATCAGCAATCAAACCATGGATTTTACCTAACTTCGAATCATTAGTAAGACATGAAAAAATCGATATGCATTTTAATGCAAACGTGACTAAGATTGATGAGGATAGCCTAACATTTGAACAAGAAGGCGAATCTTATACAATTCCTAACGATTATGTCTTTGCGATGATCGGTTATCATCCAGACTATGACTTCTTACAAACGATTGGTATCGATATTAATACAAATGAATTCGGTACTGCACCTGTGTATGATAGAGAAACCTACGAAACAAATGTAGAAAATTGCTATATTGCAGGTGTTATTGCAGCTGGTAATGATGCAAATACTATTTTCATTGAAAATGGCAAGTTCCACGGTGGCATTATTGCACAAAATATTGTTGCTAAAAAACAAACACCGCTTGAATCTTAATTCAATACTCAAAAAACCGAGAAACAGTACTAGCTGCTTCTCGGTTTTTAGTTATATCCAATTATACTTGTGCATCAAAGTATGCTTTAAGTTGTTCTTTATCATAATGATTGCTCATCGCAACAAGGAGCTTAAGACGTGCTTTTTGACCATTCAAACCGTTTGAAAAGATGACGCCTCTTTGTGCTAAATCGTATCCGCCGCCTTCGTAAGCATAGATAGGACCAACAATACCGTTAAATGATCTTGATACCAGGATTACAGGAATACCTTTATCTAAACAAGCCATTAATCCTTTTAAAGCAGTAGGGGGTAAATTACCTTGTCCAAGGGCTTCAACTACAATACCGTCAACTGCTCTTTTACTGTAAAACAAGAAAATATCACTCGGCATATCCATATAAGCTTTAACAATAGGTACATCTAATTTCGGATTGATTTTATCTAAAATTTTATGTCTGTATGGTTTATGGTGAAACTGTACACTCGTTTTTGTTAATACACCTAATGGTCCATGGTTAGGACTTTGGAAAGTATTCGTATTTGATGTATGTGTTTTAGTTACATTTCGCGCAGTGTGAATTTCATCATTAAATACAACCATTACACCTTTATCAGATGAATCATCTGAAGCAGCCACACGAAGTGCTGAAATGAAATTATACAATCCATCTGAACCGATTTCGTTAGAGGAGCGCATTGCACCTGTGATTACAATAGGTTTGTCAGTTTGTGTAATTAAATCTAATAAGTATGCTGTTTCTTCTAAAGTATCTGTACCATGTGTAATTACAAAACCATCGTATTGATCATGCTTGCTGTTTTCTTCAATAACATCCCTGAGCTTAACAACATCTGCAATTGTCACATGGGGAGACGGCAGATTAATAGGGTTAATCTCAGTAACGTCTGCATATTGTTTGATAATATCATGGTGCTTTGAAATGGGATTTTCTTCATTTTCTACTACTTTATTGCTTTCATCTTCAGACATACTGATTGTACCACCGGTATGCATGACTAAAATCTTTTTCAATGTCATCGCTCCTATCTCTATAATACGTTTTTATGATAAAATAAATATGAATAAACGACAAGGGAAGGTTTTCTAGATATGAGTTTAATTAATATAGCTATTGATGGCCCTGCAGCAGCGGGCAAGAGTACCATTGCACGAAAGGTTGCTGAAAGCCATTCTATGATCTATGTAGATACAGGCGCGATGTATCGTGCAATTACCTATAAATATTTAAAAGAAGGTAAACCAGAAGACTTTCAATCTCTTATTGAAAATGTAACATTAAAATTGGTTTATGATGATGTGAAAGGTCAACGTGTGTTGTTAAACGATGAAGATATTACAGATTTCTTACGTTCTAACGAAGTCACACAAAATGTTTCTTACGTAGCATCTAAAGAACCAGTTAGAACATTTGCGGTTGAAGTACAGCAACAATTAGCTGCTGAGAAAGGGATTGTGATGGATGGACGTGACATTGGCACAGTAGTGTTACCAGATGCTGAATTAAAAGTATATATGATTGCATCTGTTGATGAACGTGCTGAACGCAGACAAAAAGAAAATGAAGCAAGCGGAATTCCTTCCTCTTTAGATCAATTAAAAAAAGAAATCAAAGCACGTGATGAATACGACATGTCTCGTGAAATATCTCCATTACGTCAAGCAGATGATGCAATTACTGTGAACACAACTGGAAAATCTATCGAAGAAGTAGCTGAAGTAATTAATCAACTTATCAGCGAAACACAAAACAAGCAGTCATAATTTCAGATGTTAGGCTGATGTTAATTATATTAATTTGATTATAAAAATTCATAATCATTCTATGGCGATGCTAACAGATTCAAATAATTATGCCATACTGTGAATAATAAATGAGTTTTTGTGGTATATATTATAGTGAGAATAAATACGTACATTGGAACGTAAAAATAATACTTTTTTACTGCAGAACTTGAGAGAATTCTTCACTTTTTGTGAATAGAGGTGAATTTCTTGACAATTCTGTCAGTTTGTAAGATGTTATAATTATGTAGTGTACAAGGAGGCATACAAGATGACTGAAGAATTCAATGAATCAATGATTAATGAAATTAAAGAAGGAGATAAAATCTCTGGACAAGTCCAAAAAGTCGAAGAAAAACAAGTGATTGTTGATGTCGACGGTGGCAAATTTAGCGGTATTGTACCGATTAGTCAATTATCTACTCATCATATTGATAGCCCAAATGAGGTTGTCAAAGAAGGAGATGCGGTAGAAGCTTATGTGACTAAGGTAGAAAATGACGAAGAAAATGAAACAGGTGCATATATCCTTTCAATTCGTCAATTAGAACAAGAGAAGTCTTATCAATATTTACAAGAGAAACAAGAAAATAACGAAATTATCGAAGCAAAAGTAACTGAAGTCGTTAAAGGCGGTTTAGTTGTAGACGTAGGACAAAGAGGGTTTGTCCCAGCTTCATTAATTTCTACTGATTTCATTGAAGACTTTTCAAGCTTTGATGGACAAGTTTTAGAACTACGTGTTGAAGAACTTGATCCAGAAAATAATCGCGTCATCCTTAGCCGTAAAGCAGTTGAACAAGAGCGTAATGAAGCTAAAAAAGCTGAATTACTAGAATCTCTTAATGAAGGCGATGTAATTGAAGGTACAATCGCACGTTTAACTAACTTTGGTGCTTTCGTAGATATCGGCGGTGTTGATGGTTTAGTTCACGTATCTGAACTTTCTCACGAACACGTTGATAAACCGGAAGACGTTGTTTCAGTGGGCGAAAAAGTTAAAGTAAAAATAAAATCTGTTGAAAGAGACTCAGAAAGAATCTCACTTTCAATTAAAGATACTTTACCAAGCCCATTCGAAAGTATTAAAGGTGAAATCCATGCGGATTCAGTAATTGAAGGTCGCGTGGTAAGATTAACTGACTTCGGCGCATTTGTAGAAATTGCTGCTGGCGTTCAAGGACTTGTTCATATTTCAGAAATCAGTCGCAAACATATCGCTAAACCTAGCGATGTACTAGCACCTAACCAAACAGTTACTGTGAAAGTACTAAGCGTTGATGAAGAAAATGAAAGAATTTCACTTTCTATCAAAGCAGCTGTACCAGCTGAAGAAGAAGTACTTCAAATCGACGATGACGAATCACGTGACTATGTTGAAGGTAAACATGAAGAAGAAGACAATGATAACCCAACATTAGGTGAAATGTTCGGCGACAAATTGAAAAACCTTAAATTTTAATAAGTAATTCGCTAACATCAGTCAAGACTGTAGTAAGTGTCCTAACTTCACACTTTACAGTCTTGACTTTTTTATTGCCTAAATTTCTTTTGCTTTAAATAAGCCATGTGATAAAATTAACTAGATATATGAAAGAGAGGAAGTTAGCTTATGACTAAACCTGTTATTGCTATTGTAGGTCGACCGAATGTCGGTAAATCCACAATATTCAATAGAATTGTCGGAGAGCGTGTATCGATTGTTGAAGATACACCCGGCGTTACAAGAGACCGCATCTATTCTAGCGGTGAATGGTTGACACATGACTTCAATATCATTGATACAGGCGGTATTGAATTATCTGATGCACCATTCCAAACACAAATCAGAGCACAAGCTGAAGTCGCAATTGATGAAGCAGATGTTATTATTTTCATGGTTAACCAACGTGAAGGATTAACACAAACTGACGAAATGATTGCGCAGATGCTTTATAAAACAAATAAACCTGTCGTTTTAGCTGTCAACAAAGTTGATAATCCAGAAATGAGAGCAGACATTTATGATTTCTATGCACTTGGTTTCGGAGAACCATTCCCAATTTCAGGTTCACATGGACTTGGTTTAGGGGATTTGTTAGATGAAGTAGCTAAACACTTCAAAGATGAAGGCGACGATCTTTATGATGAAGACACTATCAGATTATCTTTAATCGGACGTCCTAATGTTGGTAAATCCAGCTTAGTCAATGCAATTCTTGGGGAAGATCGTGTTATTGTTTCTAATATCGCCGGAACAACACGCGATGCCATTGACACAGAATATTCTTATGAAGGACAAGATTATGTCTTAATTGATACAGCAGGTATGCGTAAAAAAGGTAAAGTATATGAATCAACAGAGAAATACTCTGTATTACGCGCATTAAAGGCCATAGAGCGCTCTAATGTCGTACTTGTTGTCTTAGATGCTGAAGAAGGTATTATTGAACAAGACAAGCGTGTTGCAGGCTATGCACACGAAGAGGGTAAAGCTATTGTTATAGTAGTAAATAAATGGGATACGCTTGAAAAAGACAGTAAAACCATGAAAAAATTCGAAGACGAAGTTCGTAAAAACTTCCAATTCTTAGATTATGCACCAATCGCATTTGTTTCTGCGAAAGAAAAACAACGTTTACGTACATTGTTCCCATTAATCAATGAAGCGAGCGAAAACCATAAAAAACGTGTTCAAAGCTCAACATTGAATGAAGTCATCACAGATGCTATCGCAATGAATCCAACACCGACTGATAAAGGTCGCAGATTAAAAGTGTTCTATGCAACACAAGTTGCTATTGAACCACCAACATTTGTGGTATTTGTTAACGATGAAGAACTAATGCACTTCTCATATAAACGCTACTTAGAAAATCAGATTCGAGATGCATTTGGTTTCGAAGGAACACCAATCAAAATAATTCCAAGAAAACGAAATTAGTATTGAAAGGATGAAGTATATGAGTAAGGTTGCCGTTTTTGGTATGGGCAGTTTTGGTACAGCATTAGCGAATGTACTCGCACAAAACGGTCACGAGGTCTTAATGTGGGGTAAAAATAAACAAAGCATTGAGGAAATCAATACTTATCATACAAATTCACGCTATCTAAACGAAGCTAAATTAGAAGAGACAATTAAAGCCACTTCTGATTTAGAAGAAGCTGTCAATTTTTCAGATACGTATCTGATTGCACTACCAACAAAAGCTATTAGAGAAGTAGTTAAACAAATCGATGAGAAATTAGATTCGAAAAAAGTGTTTATCCATGTCGCAAAAGGAATTGAAAACTCAACATTCGAACGTGTATCAGAAATGATTGAAGATTCTGTTGCGCCAGAACATAATGGCGGTGTTGCTGTATTATCTGGACCAAGTCACGCGGAAGAGGTAGTTATTCAACAACCAACAACTGTTGCAGCTTCTTCTAAAGACCCAGAAATCAGTAAATTAACACAAGATTTATTTATGAATGAATATCTGCGTGTATACACGAATAACGATTTGGTCGGCGTAGAATTAGGAGGCGCTTTAAAAAACATTATTGCCGTGGCTAGTGGTATTGTAGCTGGTATGGGGTTCGGCGATAATGCTAAAGCAGCCTTAATGACACGTGGATTAGCTGAAATCAGCAGATTAGGGGAAGCACTTGGCGCAGATCCGATGACGTTTTTAGGTCTCGGCGGTATCGGGGACCTAATTGTAACTTGTACTTCAACGCATTCAAGAAACTATACACTTGGGTATAAAATCGGCCAAGGTAAAACAGTAGAAGAAGCACTTTCAGAAATGAACATGGTTGCTGAAGGGTTCTATACAACTGAATCTGTGCATAATTTAGCTAAAGAAAAACACATTGATATGCCGATAACATCTGCATTATATGGCGTATTGTTTGAAAATGTGCCATTAGAGAAAAGTTTAAAATTATTAATGGATAGAGACAAAAAGTCAGAATAGAAATTAAATTAATTTACTATTATTGTATATTTACACATAGGTGGCTAAAAAACCTTATAAATCGCGGTTTTATGCTTATAAATAATTGCGATAGTAAGAGCCGTTGTGTTAAAGTCATAGCATAATGATATTAAGTTATCATTAGCAAACCCTTGGGAGGTGACTCATAATGAACAAAACAGACTTAATTAATGCTGTTGCAGAACAAGCTGAATTAACTAAAAAAGAAGCTGGTTTAGCAGTTGATGCTGTATTCGAATCAATTCAAAACTCACTATCAAACGGTGAAAAAGTACAATTGATTGGTTTCGGTAACTTTGAAGTTCGCGAACGTGCAGCCCGTAAAGGTCGCAACCCGCAAACTGGTAAAGAAATCGACATCCCAGCAAGCAAAGTTCCAGCATTCAAAGCTGGTAAAGCTTTAAAAGATGCAGTTAAATAATGAATTCAATACTTAACAGAAAAGCCCTTTTCGGGGCTTTTCTTTTTATTACATACTTTTACATTGAATTACTTTTACGACTGAAATTGCTAGATATTGCAAGCAGTTGAACAAAAGTGATTTTATTTTTCTATATATAATGTTAAGATGATTATTGATTAATAACGTGAGGTGCAGACATGGATTCAACATTAAGTACATTAAAAAACCAAATAGATCGTAAGCTTAATGGTATACATAGTCATGAACCAATTCAGTATAATCATCAATTGGCTCATGTACTTGATGCGCAAGATATTTTGCCTGACGCAAAATTAGCATGCCTCGCAATTGATACATCCATGAGTCATCTTGATTCAATCACGAGTAGTCATCTTTCTAAAAATGCGATTCTGATAGGAGATTTGATCAGTGCACATTTTTATACGTTGACAGCATCTATCAATGATTCAGAATATCTAGAAGCTATGAGCAATGCAATCATTAAAGTAAACGAATTAAAAACCGCTTTGCATTACAAAACGCTTTCTCATGACGCGATAAAAGACGCAGTTCGATATATTGAAACTATTTTCCCTGCAATTACCATCCAGCATTTCAATCCAAATGTTGAATTAAGCAACGCAAAAGATAGTTTAATTCAATACGCTTCAGAAAATTATCCAGCGTATCTTAAAGATTATAGTGAAACAGAACTCGAAGCTATTTTTAATGAATTGCGCAGTAATATAAAATAAAGTAGAGGTAATATATATGGCTAAAAATAAAGCAGATAAAGAAAAAGTGCACAAAGTCTTTCAAAACATTTCCACTAAGTATGATCGACTCAATAATATTATCAGTTTTGAACAGCACAAAGTATGGCGTAAACGCGTCATGAAATCAATGCAAGTTAAACCTGGCAGCAAAGCATTAGATGTTTGTTGCGGTACAGCGGACTGGACAATTTCATTAAGCAAGGCTGTCGGTCCTACAGGTGAAGTCATTGGTCTAGATTTCAGTGAAAACATGTTAAAAGTTGGAGAAGAAAAGACTAAAAATATGGCTAACATTCAACTTGTACAAGGCGATGCCATGGAATTACCTTTTGATGATAATGAATTCGATTACGTAACAATTGGTTTCGGATTAAGAAATATTCCTGATTACGTCATTGCACTTAAAGAAATGAACCGTGTTTTAAAACCAGGTGGCATGGTGGTCTGCTTAGAAACAAGCCAACCTACAATCCCAGTTTTCAAACAACTTTATCAATTATACTTTAAATTTGTTATGCCGATTTTCGGTAAGTTTTTCGCTAAATCTAAAGAAGAATATGAATGGCTTCAACAGTCAGCTTTCAACTTCCCAGATCGTGATGAACTTAAAGCGCTGTTCCAATTAGCAGGCTTCAGAGATATTGAAGTTAAAAGTTTCACTGGCGGAGTTGCCGCAATGCATTTAGGGTATAAGGAAAAAGAAACAGCAAAAGGTGATTAATGTGGATAAGCTGAACATTAATAGAGAAGTTAAAAAAATTGAAAGACAACTGAAGGACACAATAAAAAGCAATAATGTTGTATTAGAAGAGGCGGCACACCATTTACTTTCATCAGGCGGTAAACGTGTGCGTCCGTCTTTTGTTATTTTAAGCAGTGAATATGGGGATTCACCTAGAAACAAAGATACTTATAAGATTGCTGTTTCGTTAGAATTGATTCATATGGCAACTTTAGTGCATGACGATGTGATTGATAAAAGTGATAAACGCAGAGGCCGTATGACTATCAGTAAAAAATGGGATCAAGATACAGCGATATTAACAGGGAATTACTTATTAGCTTTAGCTTTAAAACACATTGCATCAATTGAAGACAAAAGAATACATACAATTTTATCACATGCTATTGTAGATGTATGTCGGGGGGAACTCTTCCAATTCCAAGATCAATTCAACTCAAACCAACCTGTTACAAATTATTTACGTCGAATTAACCGCAAAACAGCTTTGTTGATTCAATTAGCGACAGAACTAGGTGCATTATCTGCACATGCAGATACTAAAACGGCTAATAAAATGAAAAGAATCGGACATTATATTGGAATGAGTTTTCAGATTGTCGATGATATTCTAGACTTTACAAGTACTGAGAAACAACTAGGTAAACCAGTTGGCAGCGACTTAATGAATGGTCATATAACGTTACCAGTGCTATTAGAAATCAGAAATAATCCATCATTTAAACAAAAGATTGATGCATTACAACCAAATAGCTCAAAAGAAGAATTTATTTATTGTGTTAATTATATTAGACAATCTGATAGCATCGACCAATCTAAGCAAGTGAGTCGTCATTATTTACAAAAAGCAGTACGTTTGTTAGATGAATTAGAAGAAAACACAGCTACAACATGGTTTAAAAAGCTAATTAAGCGTATGGAATCTAGAAATGTATAAAAAACAATCACAAAATATTGAAAGCGCTTAAATAAACTGTTAAACTAAAAATGTATTTATTTAGATTCATAAAAATACACATCTATTTTCAGGAGGATTTGCGAAATGGAAAGAACTTTTCTAATGATTAAACCAGATGGTGTTCAACGTAATATCGTTGGAGAAATCATCACTCGTTTAGAGAAAAAAGGATTAAAACTCGTTGGCGGTAAATTTATGACTGTTTCCAAAGAATTAGCAGAAACACATTACGGTGAACATGCTGATAAACCATTCTACGAAGGTCTTGTTTCATTTATTACTTCAGCACCAGTATTTGCGATGGTAGTTGAAGGTGAAAATGTAGTAGAAGTAACAAGAAATATGATTGGTAAAACAAATCCAACTGAAGCAGCACCAGGTACTATCAGAGGTGACCTAGGCTTAACTGTAGGCAGAAATGTTATTCATGGTTCAGATTCTCCAGAATCTGCGAAAAGAGAAATCAGCTTATGGTTCGAACCTAATGAACTAAGTGTTTACACAGCCAACAATGAAGAATGGTTATACGAATAATAATATAGAGTATACAAATTAAATTCATTTTATCCAATGTAAACCAGATTGAATTACTTATTCAGTCTGGTTTTATTTTTTACCCGCTACAATAGTCAGAAAAATTTTACAATTAAATCATTTTAATTGTTTCTGTCCATATTTCACGTGTGCTATGATAGTAGGTATACTTATTATTACTAATTTGAAATGGAGTGATTGCATAATGAGATTTTTAACTTCTGGAGAATCCCATGGACCGCAACTGACTGTAATTGTTGAGGGCGTTCCAGCTAATTTAGCTGTAACAGCTGAAGATATCAACGTAGAAATGTTTAAACGTCAAGGCGGTTATGGTCGTGGTCGTCGAATGAAAATTGAAAAAGATGCAGTAGAGATTGTTTCTGGTGTGCGTAATGGTTATACATTAGGAAGCCCAATTACTTTTGTAGTGACAAACGACGACTTTACACATTGGAGAAATATTATGGGTGTTGCTCCTATTTCTGAAGAAGAACAAGAACAAATGAAACGTAAAATTTCAAAACCAAGACCTGGTCATGCAGACCTTGTCGGCGGTATTAAATACAATCATCGTGATTTAAGAAACGTCTTAGAGCGTTCATCTGCAAGAGAAACAGCTGCGCGTGTAGCTGTCGGTGCCTTATGTAAAATTTTATTAAAACAATTAGGTATTGATATATATAGCCGTGTCGTTGAAATCGGTGGTATCAAAGATGACGCTGAATATGATTTGGAAACAATTAAATCTCATGAAGATAGTAATGATGTTCGTGTTATCAATGAAGAAAAAGCACAAGCAATCAGAGATAAAATCGATCAAGCTAAAAAAGACGGCGATTCACTTGGTGGTGTCGTACAAGTAATTGTTGATCATATGCCAGTCGGTGTCGGCAGTTATGTTCATTACGATCGTAAATTAGACGGCAGAATTGCTCAAGGAGTAGTCGGTATCAATGCCTTTAAAGGTGTAAGCTTCGGCGAAGGATTTAAAGCAGCCGAAAAACCAGGCAGTCAAATCCAAGATCCAATTCTTTATAATGAAGAAACAGGCTATACACGTGCTTCGAACCATCTCGGCGGTTTAGAAGGCGGAATGAGCAATGGTATGCCGATTGTAGTCAACGGTGTGATGAAGCCTATCCCAACTCTTTATAAACCATTAGCTTCTGTAGATATTGAAACAAAAGAGCCATTCAAAGCTACAATTGAACGTTCAGACAGCTGCGCCGTACCAGCAGCAAGTATCGTTTGTGAACATGCAGTAGCATTTGAAATTACGAAATCATTATTAGAAGAATTCCAATCAAACTATATGGAACAACTTCAAGCACAAGTAGAAGAACGCAGACAACGTAACATTGAATTTTAAAATCAAAGGTGATTAAGATGCAACTGATGACAACATATCAAGACAATAACTATCCTATTATTATTCAGAATGATGCAATGACTCATTTAAGTACTTTTTTGTCACAATACAGAGATGTCGCTTTCATTGTTGATAAAAATGTAGCAAGTTTTCACCCAACCAAAATAGAACAAGCAACTTCAGCTATCAAATCAAATCAGATTTCACATATGATTTCAGTAGAAGGAAACGAACAAACGAAGTCCTTTTCTGTTTATGAGTCTGTGCTCGAACAACTTTTAGAAACGGGAATCACGCGTAATACGTGTATAGTCGCTATCGGGGGCGGCGTGGTTGGAGACTTTGCCGGATTTGTAGCTGCAACATTATTACGTGGCGTAGATTTTATACAAGTACCAACAACCATTCTTGCACATGATTCAAGCGTTGGCGGTAAAGTAGGTATCAATACGCCTCAAGGTAAAAACTTAGTAGGTGCTTTCCATCGTCCTAAAGCTGTTATATATGACTTAGACTTTTTAACATCATTACCTTATGTTGAAATCAGCAGTGGCTATGCTGAAGTATATAAACACGCATTATTGAACGGCGAAAGTGCGCTAAGTGAAATTGAAGCAGCTTATCCAAATAAAACTGCATTATCAGAACTTAACCAATTAGATGATTTCTTACTTAAAGGTATTGAAACAAAACTGAATATCGTTGTTGCTGATGAACATGAACAAGGGAAACGCAAATTCTTAAATCTTGGTCATACCTTTGGACATGCGGTTGAATATCATGAGAAAATACCACATGGTCACGCAGTAATGATTGGTATCATTTATCAATTCATTGTTTCTAATCTCATTTTAGACACAAATTATGATATCCAACACTTCGTAGATTATATGCAAAAATTGGAATATCCGCTTAATGTTGTTTTAAATGCTGAATTCCAACCTTTATTAAATTTAATGTTAAAAGATAAGAAAAACGATCAAAATGGCGTTCAGATGGTGCTCTTGTCTGAAATTGGCAAACCAGTGGTGACACATGTTGATAATACTGTGCTCAAAAATGCATTTGAACAACTACAAAACCTGTTAAAGTGAGTGAAACTAATGAGTAAAACTGAAGAAATCAATGTTCAAGGTCCTTTACGCGGTGAAATAGAAGTACCTGGTGATAAATCTATGACACACCGTGCGATTATGTTAAGTTCATTAGCAGAAGGACAATCAACTATTTATAAACCTTTATTGGCAGAAGACTGCCTACGTACAATTCAAATATTTCGCCAACTTGGTGTTGAGTTTAAAGTTGAAGATGATAAAGTAATTGTAAATTCTCCAGGTTATCAAAAATTCGTTACACCGCATCAAACTTTGTATACGGGTAATTCAGGTACGACGACACGTATCATGGCTGGATTACTTAGTGGATTAGGAATTGATTCTGTATTATCTGGTGACGAATCTATCGGCAAACGACCTATGAACAGAGTCATTGATCCTTTAACTGAGATGGGCGCTGCAATTCGCGGTATTGATGGCAATTATACACCTTTAATTATCAATAAAGGACAAATTAAAGGCATCGATTATAAAATGCCAGTAGCAAGTGCACAAGTTAAAAGTGCCATTCTATTTGCGAGCTTATTTTCTGATGCGTCTTCTATAATCCACGAGATAGGTATTACACGCAACCACACGGAAACCATGTTTGCACATTATCAAATACCGATTAAAACTGATGGTATGACAATTGAAACGACACCACGTGCGATTGATTCTATTCAAGCAAGAGATTTTAAAGTGCCGGGTGATATTTCATCAGCTGCTTTCTTTATTGTTGCAGCATTAATTACACCAGACAGCGATATTACAATTCATAATGTAGGAATGAATGAGACACGTTCTGGTATTATAGATATAGTACAGAAAATGAATGCGAACATTGAAATTTTCAATGTGACTGAAGGGGCGGAACCTACAGCTTCTTTACGCATCAAATACACACCCGATTTAAAACCACTTGACATATCAGGTGAATTAATTACACGCTCAATCGATGAAATTCCAATCGTTGCTTTGTTATGTACACAAGCACAAGGTTCAAGCGTGATTAAAGATGCAGAAGAGTTAAAATACAAAGAAACGAATCGAATTGAAACAACTTCAGATGAACTCGGCTTACTCGGCTTTGAAGTTCATCCAACCAATGATGGTTTTGTGATTCATCCATCTACATTCGAACATGCAGCAGAGGTAAGTTCTTACACTGATCATCGCATTGGAATGACCTTGGCAATTGCGTCACTATTAGGAACTGAACCGCTTCACATCAAACGATTCGATTCAGTCAACACTTCATTCCCAGAATTCTTACCTTTACTTAAATCGATAGCACAGAAAGGATAATTTGAAAGTATGGAAGATACACAAAAATTAATTGATGATATTCATCTGCAAAAAATAGATAACTTAGACAGCAGAGTTGAGCAAGCAATTTCAACAGCTGATGACGATACATTATTCATGTTAGGAGAAACACTCTATAACTATGGTTTAACTCCTCAAGGTTTAGAAGTATTCAGAGCCTTATACAATAAATATCCAAACGAACCAGAATTATTGATTTATTTCATTGATGGATTGATTTCTGAGGATAAGACAGATGAAGCTTTAGAATATTTGAGCCAAGCAGACCTGAGTACAGAACGTTTAATGTTAGAAGCAGATTTATATCAACAAATTAATATGCTTGAAGTAGCCATTGATAAAGTCCAAGAAGCGATTGAGTTAGAACCGAATGATCCCGTTCTGCATTTCGCTCTTGCTGAATTGATGTACTTCGATGGGCAATATTTACGTGCGTCTGCAGAATATGAAACAGTTCTAGAAACTGGTGAATATATGGTAAACGGGGTCAACTTGTATGCGCGACTTGCAGATAGTGCTTTACAAAGCGGTAACTATGACGATGCAATTAAATTATATGACGACATTCATGAGCAAGACATGACCCCAGAAGACTATATGAAGAAAGCATTAGCATATGAAAAAAATGAATTAGTTCAAGAAGCCATTAAAATTATGAGCACATTAATGGAAAAAGACCCTGATTACATTCAAGGCTATTTTTATCTCCAACAGCTTTATTTACATCAAAGAGATTATAAGTCAGCCATTGAAGTCGGTCACGAAGGTTTACGACTTAATGCTTTCTACAAAGAGCTAATGTTATCAACAGGTAAACTCGAATTAGATCAAGGAGATGCTGAAAAAGGGGTAAAACTCTTACTTAACGCATTAGAAGTAGATAATGCTTATCAAGAACCTTTAATTGAACTTAGCAGCTATTATCGCACTAAAGAAGATAATGAATCGATTATCGCGCTCTTACAATATGCGAGCGAAGACGATTTAGATCCTCGCTTTATGTGGAACTTAGCTTATGCGTTAGGAGCAGAAGAACGTGATAAAGAAGCGCAGCATTTCTTCGATCTCGCTTATCCTACATTTGAAAATAATCCTGATTTCTTAGGAGATTATTACTTCTTCTTAATTGAAACAGGACAAATTGCACAAGCTAAACAATTATTACCTAAATTATTAGAACTTGATCCAAACAATGATGAATGGCAACAAGAAGCTGAACGACTGCAATACGATTAAGGTGTTGGTGAATTTTAATGAGAGATTATGAAAGTTTAAATCTGCAGAAGAAAAACTTGATTGATTATTTACTCTTTCAATATGAATTTAAATCTAGGATCAGCGTTTGGGTATTGAATTTAATCAAGTCTGATATTCAGCGTTTAGAGAGCGTATATTTTGTAGATGAACCATTATCACATCGTAATACACTTGAACTTGCGGTGAATGAAACCTCAAGTATTGGAATTAAACTGACGCTTGATCAGAAGCAGTATCATAATACCAATGAAATCTTCTGTCTTATCGCATACGATAAGCCTGTGTTGGATATCAAAATTCATATCCCTAAAAGAGATATACGTATTGATGAAATTTTATTAGCACAATTGTTAACTTCACCAGAATATACGTCTCATTTGAGCGATCTGCATGCGGTCACAACGACACCGCAGGCTGAATTATCATTGATTCACCGTCTACAAAATACAATAGATTTAAGCTTGCAAATCAATGATCCTGAATACTTCTATCGACTGTCTCACTTATTAAATACGATTAAAGCGAAATCTTATAATTTCCCAACAAAGGAATGAAAGCGATGAGTATCTTGCAGTGGTGGAGATGGGCGTTATATGCACGCCCATTTCTTTTATTAGTTTTAGTTTGTAATATTTTAGGTACAATTTACGGTTACATATGGTATGGCAGTCAGTTAAAAGAAGCTGCATGGTATTATTGGATATTTATTCCAGATAGTCCCACAGCTTCGCTCTTTTTGTGTATTGCCATTTTGTTGTTCTTATTGAATAAACAGTGTTCTATCATAGAAGCATTAGCATTTATGACGCTCATCAAGTATGGTGTATGGGCTGTTATCATGAATTTGATTTTATTTTATCAATACGATGAAATTACAATCAGCGGGATGATGTTATTAGTGTCACATGGCATCATGGCATTTGAGGCCATATTATTTTATCCACGCTTCAAAATCACTTTAGGTGCAGGTCTCATTGCGATTATTTGGATATTCCATAATGACTTAATAGACTATGTCTTTATGCAGTTTCCATACTATCCGTTTATCGATACGCATTTAGAACTTGTTGCATATATTGCGTTTATATTAAGTACGCTATGCATCATTTTATATTTTTATTTAAAACCTTTGATACGACGCAAATTAATTGACCAAAGTTTACGTTCTCAGTAAAATAATGTTATAAAGGAGTGAGCATTTTGTCTTTAGTAAGTATGATAATTTATTTTGCAATATTAATGATTTTGCCGCTTTGGGCACAACATAAAGTTAAATCTAACTACGAAAAATATTCACAAGTCAGATCGACAAGTGGTAAAACTGGACGAGAAGTGGCTGAAGAAATATTACACGCCAATGGTATCAATGATGTTGAAGTACTAGAAGGTCAAGGTTTCTTATCAGACCACTATGACCCGACTAAAAAAGTAATTCGTTTATCTCCTGCGAACTACAATCGTCCAAGTGTTGCTGCAACAGCGATTGCGGCACACGAAGTAGGGCATGCGATTCAAGACGCTCAAGGTTATTTCTACTTGAGATTCAGACACGCATTGTTCCCATTAGCTAATATCGGTAGCAGCTTGTCATACATTTTAATTATGGCAGGTATCGTATTAACTTCGATGCAAATGGCAATCGGTTCTACAGCGTTATGGATTGGGATTTTCTTAATGGCATTTGCAGTTTTATTCTCAATCATCACATTACCTGTAGAATTTGATGCAAGTAAACGTGCGATGAATAATATCAAATCATTGCATATCGTTAATGACAAAGAATATAAACATGCACGCAAAGTATTGAGTGCTGCAGCAATGACATATGTAGCTTCAACAGCTGTTGCAGTTGCAGAATTATTAAGATTTATCTTAATTGCACGCTCAAGCGATTAATTTAATAAAGTAATGAAACCTTGCTCTCGCAGCAAGGTTTTTTATTTTGTTGAGATTGCACTTAAAATGCATAATAAAAAAATATAAGATATACTAGGAGTTAAGATGTAAGGAGATGAAATGCATGAAAACTATGTCAGAAATGCAAAAAGAAGTCGATGCATATATCGGCCAATTTAAAGCTGGTTATTTCTCACCCCTTGCGAATTTAGCACGTTTAACAGAAGAAGTCGGGGAACTTGCTAGAGAAATCAACCATGTATATGGAGAAAAGAAAAAGAAAGATACTGAAGAGGAAAATACGATTAAAGCTGAACTCGGAGACAACCTGTTCGTTTTATTATGTATCGCAAATTCTTTAGATATCGATATGACCGAAAGTTTTGATGAAACAATGCATAAATTTAATACACGAGATAAAGATCGTTTTGAACGTAAATAAAACTATATAGAGAGATAAAGGAGAGTCGGTTTGAAATGAAGATAGGAATTACATGTTATCCTTCTATGGGAGGTTCAGGTATTATCGCAACTGAACTTGGGATAACACTTGCTGAAAGAGGGCATGATGTCCACTTTATCACTTCAAACTTACCGTTTCGTATTAGAAAACCACTTCCAAATATTACTTTCCACCAAGTAGAAGTAAACCAATATGCAGTTTTTCAATATCCACCTTATGATATCAGTTTAAGTACAAAAATCGCATCTGTAATTCGTGAATATGATTTAGATATCCTACATATGCATTATGCAGTGCCTCATGCGATTTGCGGCATATTAGGACGTCAAATGTCTGGTAAAGACGTCAAAATCATGACGACTTTGCATGGTACAGATATTACAGTGCTTGGTTTTGATCATTCTCTTAAAGATGCGATTAAATTCGGTATTGAAAATAGTGACGTTGTAACAAGTGTAAGTAAATCATTAGCACATCAAACGCAAGAAATCATCGGTACTGATAAAAAAATCATACCGATTTATAACTTTGTCAGAGAAATTGATTTTCCGACAAAACGAAACGATGCATTGAAAAAAGTTTATGGTATCAAACCTGATGAGAAAGTATTGATTCATGTTTCGAACTTTAGACAAGTCAAACGTATTGATACGATTATTGAGACTTTCAAAAAAGTGCATGATCAAATACCATCGAAATTACTATTACTAGGTGATGGACCAGAGTTAATGGAAATGAAACGTTTAGTACGTGAACTAGATATTGAAGATGATGTCATGTTTTTAGGAAAACAAGAATTTGTAAATCAATTTTATCAAATGTCTGATTTAGTACTCTTGTTAAGTGAAAAGGAAAGTTTTGGTTTAACTTTATTAGAAGCGATGAAAACAGGTGTTGTACCCATCGGTTCAACGGCTGGCGGTATTAAAGAAGTGATTAAACATGAAGAAACAGGCTTTATTGTTGATATTGGAGATAGCGATAAAGCGAGTGAATATGCGATTAAGTTATTAACGGATGATACGTTGTATCAACGTGTTCGCGAACAAATGCTGAAAGATGTGACAGAACGTTTCAACTCTGAGTTAATCGCAGATCAATATGAATATTATTACAACCAAATGTTAGAGGAAAATCATGAATAAAGACTTATTTTTAAAAGCTGCACCTATTTTAAACCAAATACAAGAGAATGGATTTGAAGCCTATTATATTGGTGGATCGGTACGTGATTATTTAATGAACCGTCCTATTCACGATATTGATATTACTACTAGCGCTTCTACCGATGAAATCGAATCCATATTTGATCATACGATCCCAATTGGTAAACAACATGGAACGATTAACGTGGTTTATCGAAATGAAAATTATGAAGTAACCACATATCGTGCCGAAGGTGAATACAAAGACCATAGACGGCCAGATGAAGTTTATTTTGTACGTGATTTATATAAAGATGTAGAGCGTAGAGACTTCACAATGAATGCGATTGCGATGGATACTGATTTTACCATTAGAGACTATTTCGGCGGATATGAAGATATTAAACAAAAACGAATTGTTACAGTAGGGCCTGCAGAAGAGCGTTTTACTGAAGATGCTTTGCGCATACTACGAGGCTTACGCTTTAAATCGCAATTAGGGTTTGACATAGAAGATGCCACATACAATGCGATGAAAAACCGTATGGCTGATACTGCCTATTTGTCCATCGAAAGAATCATAGTAGAGTTAACGAAACTACTAAATGGTAAAGATGTCGCACACGTTTATCCATTATTACTTGAACTGAATTTCTTTGATTATGTGCCATTTTTCAAAAATTATAAGATGTCACACATTCATATTTGCGAACCAATTTCATTAGAATTAATGCTTGCGGTAATGATGTTTAAACAACCTGAAAATAATGGTGCTTTAGCAAAACTAAAAATTAGTAACGATATGAAAAAGAAGGTAAAAATGTATTGTAGTATTTTTGAAAAGCTAGAAACACTTTCAGATAAAAAAGCATTGCGTCTTTTAGTTTACGACTACGGCTTGCCTGTATTATCTTATATATTGTCGATGCATGAAACACTGAATGAAAACAGGATTTATTTAGGTCATCCTTTAATAATAAATCAAGAATCAATTAAAGAGATTGACAAGGACTTAGTGATTTCTAAAAGAAGTGATATCGCTATCAATGGTAAAATCATATTAGAAACATTAAATCGAAAAGGCGGCCCATGGTTAAAAGATATACTAAGAAAAATAGAATGCGCGATTATCAATCATGAGTTGCAAAATGAACAAAGTGAAATCATAAAATGGGTGAAAGCAAATGTCTAAATATAGTCAAGATGTCGTTAAAATGTTATATGATAATCAACCAGAATATATATCCGGTCAAATGATAGCAGAACAGTTACAAATTTCGAGAACTGCTGTTAAAAAAATTATAGATCAATTAAAAGCAGAAGGGTGTGTTATTCACTCTGTTAATCATAGAGGCCATCAATTAGAACAGCTTGCGGATACTTGGTATCCTGGAATTGTAGAGCAAATTGTGGATGCACAAGGTTTTTTCGATGATGTCTATGTTTATGATACGATTGATTCGACACAGCTTGCTGCGAAACAAAAAATGGTTGGCCATCAAAACGCAATGTTAGTGTTGAGTAATGAACAAACGAAAGGGCGTGGCCGTTTCAACCGTTTTTGGGACTCAGCAAAAGGGAAAGGTCTATGGATGAGTGCAGTATTTCGTCCTAAAGTTCCTTTTTCTTTAATCACTACATTTAATTTATTTATGGCTTTAGCAATTCGCGAATCTATCCAACCATTTTCAAACGATAAAGTTGAAATCAAATGGCCGAATGATATTTATATCGGTTCGAAAAAAGTATGTGGTTTTTTAACGGAAATGTCCGCAAACAGTGATGGTATAGAAGCTGTTATATGTGGTATCGGTATCAATATGAATCAACATGCAGACGAATTCCCAGAAGAGATTGCACATCGTGCCACAAGCATTTTTGAACATGCCGATCAAAAAGTAGACCGTTATGCATTTTTAGATACATTATTAAAAAATATGAAAAAACGTTATATTCAATTCTTAACCGTACCATTTGAATCTATTAGAGACGAATATAGAACACACTCGAATATCTGGCATAGAACATTGAAATTCACAGAAAACGATGAACAGTTCAGTGGTCAAGCGATAGATATCGATAAAGATGGTTTCTTATTAGTCGTAGATGAAGCAGGTACAAACCACCGTTTAATGAGTGCAGATATAGATTTATAGAAAGGAGGCGATCGTGTGAGTCAAACTACTTATGCAGTGGTAGATTTAGAAACGACAGGTAACCAGAAGGATTATGATGAAATCATCCAAATCGGTATTACATTTGTACGTAATTATGAAATTGTCGGCTCATACCACTCTTTAATAAAGACAGACTTAGAAATTCCGCCTTTCATTCAGGCACTCACGTCAATCGAAGACGCTATGTTAACACAAGCGCCATACTTTCATGAAATTGCAGATGAAGTTTATGAAGTCTTGAAGGATTGTGTGTTTGTTGCACATAATGTCTCTTTTGATTTGAACTTCTTAAAAAATGCATTTAGAAAATGTAATATTACTTATCACCCTAGAAAAACGATTGATACTGTAGAATTGTTTAAAATTGCATTTCCAACGGATAAAAGCTATCAGCTAAGTGAATTAGCAGAAAATCATAATATTCCACTGAATAATGCTCATCGCGCTGATGAAGATGCGGCTACTACAGCAAAATTAATGGTTAAAGCTTTTAATGTATTGAACGCATTACCGACTGATACATTGAAACAACTTTATTACTTAAGCAAAGATTTAAAATATCAGTTACATGATGTATTGTTTGAAATGGTTAGACATCATGGCGATCAGCCATTAGATAATCAATACGCTCAATTTGAACAAATCATATACAGAAAACAAGTCGATTTCAAAGCACCTTCCATTGATTTTGAAGGTTCAACTGAAGACTTTTATAAAAAGGTCATTGACGCTTTAGGGTTCATATATCGACCAAAGCAACTTTATTTAACAGAAATTATTTTAGATCAACTCATGCATAATGATAAAGCATTGATTGAAGCACCCTTAGGTTCAGGTAAATCTATTGCGTATTTAATTGCAGCACTGATGTATAATATTGAAACTAAACAACATGTCATGATTTCAACAAATACTAAGTTATTGCAAAATCAGTTATTAGAATATGAAATACCTACGTTGGAAAAAGTGCTTGGTTACCGTATCAATGCGGCGATTATCAAAAGTAAACGTGAATATATTTCTTTAGGACTCATCAGTCAAATCCTTAAAGACGAAACACAAAACTACGATGTAACTTTGCTTAAAATGCAGTTATTGATATGGATTACCCACACAGAAACAGGGGACATTCAAGAGCTTAATCTTAAAGGCGGACAAAAGATGTATTTAGAGCAAAAAGCTGAAACTTATGTACCGGTCCGTCATGATATTCATTACTATAATTTCTTAAAACGTAATGCACAAAATATCCAAATTGGTATAACAAATCATGCGCATTTAATACATGCTTCTCAAGAAAATAGTATTTATCAATTGTTTGAAGACTGTATTATCGATGAAGCACATCGCTTACCAGATTATGCATTAGACCAAGTCACAAATGAACTCAGCTATTCAGATATTAAATATCAACTAGGTTTAATCGGTAAGACAGAAAATGAAAAACTATTAAAGTCAGTAGATCGTCTTGAACAAAAACGTATCTTAGAAAGATTAGATATTCCACCGATTGATGTTTTTGGACTTAAAACCGCAGTAAATGATATTCATGAATTGAATGAACAATTATTTACGACCATCTTCGATATTATCCATGACTCTACGATTCATGATGATGATAATCATAAGATTCATTTTGTAAATCAATTTGATAAAGCACCGATATTAAAAGATATCCATGAGATTATCCATAAATTGAACTTAACGTTAGAATACTTTAATGGCATGAGTCATAAAACTATCAAATCAATTCGTAAACATTTACTGTACATCAATGACCACTTCCGTGCGATTGAACAAAGTTTAAAAGCAGATCACACATGCTTTTTATCCATTAAAAATTTAGAACAGAAATCAACGATTACGATTTATGTGAAGGATTATAAGGTGAAAGATATACTTTCACATCAAATTTTAGACAAGTTTAATGCCTTAACTTTTATTTCAGGCACGTTAACTTTTAATGGATCCTTTGAAGCTTATAAAAAGTGGTTCAACCAAGATGCTGAATTCAACACGTATATTATTGACGATGTAGTTGATAACCAAAATAAAGCAACTATCTTTATTCCAAATGATGTTGAGCCTTATCATTATCGTGATGTAGAAAAATATGAGCACGCGATTGTCAGTTATATTACTGAATATGTAAATATGACTGAATCTAAATGTTTAGTGCTCTTTACAAGTTACAAAATGATGTATCATGTTCAAGAATTATTAAATGACTTACCTGATTTTGAAGATTACATTATCTTGTCACAGCAAAACAATAGTCAAAACTATAAAATAGCGCAACAATTCAACAGCTTTGATAAAGCAATCTTATTAGGAACAGGAACATTCTTTGAAGGCTTTGATTTTCAAGGTGACGGCATTAAATGTGTCATGATTGCAAAACTGCCGTTTATGAATCAGAACAATACGAAATACTGGTTGATGGATTCAGAGTTTGTCTCCACGTTTAAAGACTATGTGCTGCCTGATGCAGTCATTCGTTTCAGACAAGGATTAGGGCGTTTAATTCGAAACGAAAATGATAAAGGCATCATTGTTTCCTTTGATGACCGCTTAATCAAAAGTAATTATCAGCATTTCTTTATGCATACGTTAAAAGCATTCAATCAGCAAATCGGTAATCTGCAAAAGTTCAGTAAAATATTAAAGCGATTAACCGCACAATAGAGTTTATCAACTAGAAGAAAACGCATTTATTTGATAAAATATATACGGGTTAAAAGTTAATCAAATGCTCAAAGCAACTTGATAAAATTAGAAGTTTCGAGCAATCATTAATTCTCTAATAAATGTCAAAAAGAAGTATAGGAGTTTGAATAATGAAGACTACAATCAAAGAAGCAAAGAACTACATTGGTCAAGAAGTCACAATTGGCGCTTGGCTTCAAAACAAACGTTCTAGCGGTAAAATTGCATTCTTGCAATTACGTGATGGAACTGGATTCATGCAAGGTGTCGTAGTGAAATCTGAAGTAGATGAAGAAACATTTGCGACAGCTAAAAACTTAAATCAAGAATCATCAATGTACATTACAGGTACAATTACAGAAGATAATCGTTCAGATTTAGGTTATGAAATGCAAGTTAAATCTATTGAAATTATTCATGAAGCACATGATTATCCAATTACACCAAAAAATCACGGTACAGAATTCTTAATGGATCACCGTCATTTATGGTTACGTTCTAAAAAACAACATGCAGTGATGAAAATCCGTAATGAAATTATTCGTGCAACATACGAATTCTTCCACGATAACGGATACGTTAAAATTGATCCACCAATTTTAACAGCAAGTGCACCAGAAGGTACAAGTGAATTATTCCACACTAAATATTTCGATGAAGATGCCTTCTTATCACAAAGTGGTCAGCTTTATTTAGAAGCAGCAGCAATGGCATATGGTAAAGTTTTCTCATTCGGTCCGACATTCCGTGCTGAGAAATCTAAAACACGCCGTCATTTAATCGAATTCTGGATGATTGAAGGCGAAATGGCTTTCTATAACCACGACGACAGTTTAGAAGCACAAGAGCAATACGTTGCTCATGTTGTTCAATCTGTACTTAAGAATTGCGCCTTAGAACTTAAAATCTTAGACAGAGACACTTCTAAACTTGAGAAAGTTAAAACACCATTCCCACGTATCACATATGATGATGCAATCGAATACTTAAAACAAGAAGGATTTGATGACATCGAGTGGGGTGAAGACTTTGGTGCACCGCATGAAACAGCGATCGCAAACCATTATGATTTACCAGTATTTATCACAAATTATCCTACAAAAATCAAACCATTCTATATGCAGCCAAATCCAGACAATGAAGACACAGTCTTATGTGCTGACTTAATCGCACCTGAAGGTTATGGTGAAATTATCGGCGGCTCTGAACGTATTAATGACTTAGAATTATTAGAGTCACGTATCGAAGAACATGGTTTAGATAAAGAAAGCTATGAGTACTATTTAGACTTACGTCGTTATGGTTCAGTACCTCACAGCGGCTTCGGTTTAGGTTTAGAAAGAACAGTGGCATGGATTTCTGGCGTAGAACACGTTAGAGAAACAGCACCATTCCCACGCTTATTAAACCGTTTATATCCATAAACAATTCTATGATTTAAATGAAAAATAAATGGGTCCAGTCATGTGTGTAAACGATGACTGGACCATTTCAATAGGTAAAATATCAAAAAAAGGAGGGTCACTTTGGATATAGAATTACTTAGAAAACGCCCCGTTGTTATTAGAAGAGAATTACTCGATCACTATGCTGACATGGGATTATCAGAAACTGATTTAATCATCTTATTAAAATTAATTTATGAATATGAGCATTCAAATAAACAACCTTCTATTTCATATCTTAGTAAAGGTACAACGATGAAGGAACGCGAAGTGACAGGTGTTATTCAGCGTCTAATTCAATTAGATTTATTAGATTTAACAGTACAAAAAGATGAAGAAGGACGTTTTGCTGAATTTATGAATCTAGATGGTTTTTATCAATCTTTCAGTAAAATTTTAAAATCCCAAGAAACACAACAACGTGAAATGAATAACCAAGAGTCCTTTAAGTCATTATTCCAAATGATTGAAAGCGCATTTGGCCGTCCTTTATCACCCATTGAAATTGATACATTAAATCAGTGGATTGACGTTGATCACCATGATATTTCAGTGATTCAAGCTGCGGTGAATGAAGCATTGAGTCAAGAAAAAATGAGCTTTAAATACATTGATAGAATCCTATTAAATTGGAAGAAAAACAACGTTAAAACAGTGGAGGACTCTAAAAAGATCAGTAGTCAATACCATACACCGCAAATGAAACATACAGTCAAAAGCATTCCAAAATTTGACTGGTTGAATCAGGAGGAATCATAATGTTAAGTAAGAAAAAAGCATTAAGTATGATAGATGTCATTGATGAAATGTTTCCAGATGCAGAATGTGAGCTTAAACATGATAATCCATTTGAATTAACCATTGCGGTGTTGCTATCTGCACAGTGTACAGACGTATTAGTTAATAAAGTAACACGTGAGTTATTTAAAAAGTATAAAACACCACAAGATTATTTGGATGTCAGTTTAGAAGAACTGGAACAAGATATTCGCTCAATCGGGTTATATCGTAATAAAGCGAAAAACATTCAAAAGCTATGCCGATCACTTATCGATAAATTTGATGGCAAAATACCTAATAATCGTACAGATTTAGAAAGTCTTGCAGGTGTTGGTCGAAAAACTGCGAATGTTGTATTAAGTGTCGCATTCGGTGTCCCAGCGTTAGCAGTTGATACACATGTAGAACGTGTTTCTAAAAGATTAGGTATTAATAGATGGAAAGACAGCGTCAAAGAGGTAGAAGAGCGCCTGTGTTCAATTATTCCAAAAGAAAGATGGAATCAAAGTCATCATCAACTGATCTTCTTTGGACGTTATCACTGTTTAGCACGTGCACCGAAATGTGATATTTGTCCTTTATTCGATGATTGTAGAGAAGGGCAGAAACGATATCGTGAAAAACTAAGAAAAGAAGCTAAAGCATAAGAGGTGATTTTTTGATTACAAAATCTGATTTTGAAGCTTTAGAAGCCCAAATTGATGTCTTTGCGAAAAAGAAACAATTAACATCAGACCAAGGAAAAGCGTTACTTGATGAATATTTAACTTTAATCGAACACTATTTTTGTCAGATTAACAATGTTGAAACAATTGATTACGATAAATTAGAAACTTATCCAGTTGTGCCCATTAATTTCCAAGAACGATTTGATTATATTCATCAACGAAAACATCATTTTATGGGTTATCGTCAGATGAAAACACTCATCAGTGAACTCATTAAAATGAACGCAGCGTATAAAGCAAGACAAGCACATCAAAAACGCTAATAATTTAAATGAAAATGATAAAAGACATGTATGAATTTCTTGTTCAAACATGTCTTTTCATATTATTAAGTATAGAAAAAAGTGCAGTGCTCAGAAGTTTGAGTCACTGCACTTTTATTATTTATGAAGCTTTATTATTGAAAATGGCATGTAGATTAAAGAATCTTGATAATGCATTGCCATTTTGATTATCGCCTTGCTGGTTGTTGTTGCCTTGTTGTTGATTATTGCTTTGTCCTTGTTGGTTATTGTTACCAAAGTTTTGGTTTCTATTGTTTGAACCTTGTTGTTGACTGTTGTTGCTATTACTGCTGCCGCCTTGAGTAGTACCATTACCGTTTACTTTACGGTTTGTAGTATTGTGGTCAGGGTTGCTAGCAACGTATAAGTCAGATTTGCTTGAACCATTAACTGAAGCTGGACGTTGGAAGTCTTGTCCGTCTCTAGGACTGATGTCTGACATCACATCTTCAAGCAAGTATTGTGGATACTCTTGTTCGTTATGACCAACGAATGAGTTTTGACCATATTCTTTAACTTTATTGAAGCCCATCCAAACTGACATTGAGTATTTAGGAGTGAAACCGTTAATCCATACATCTTTCGCTGCGTTATCAGGTAAGTTGTATTGTTGGTAAGTTTCTGAACCATAAGTACCTGTACCAGTTTTGGCTGCTAAGTTAACACCAGATACGCCATGACCATAAGCAGAACCCCAAGCTTCAAATGTACCTTTTAGTACTTCTGAAAGCATGTATGCTGTGTAATCATGCATAGCTCTGTGGTGTTTGTGATCAAACTCTGTAGTATTACCTTCTTGATCGACAACTTTAGTAATACCGTGTGCTTGGTTGTATTCACCGCCATTAGCTAACGCTGCGAAAGCAGAAGCTAAATCAGTAGGTGAGAATTCAGATGATGAACCACCAAGTACTTCTGAAGGACCAATTTCACCTTCATATTTCAAGCCAACTTTCTCTGCAAATTTCTTAGGTGCGTCTTGACCAGCATCTTGTTTCGTTTGTTGCCAAGCTTTCAATGCTGGAATGTTGAAACTTTGACGTAATGCATCATAAAGTGTGACATTACCATGACTCTTCGTATCATAGTTTCTGAATGTAGTGCCATCTACCATGTATTCTGATTCGTCTTGAAGTTCATGGTTTGTTGCCCATTGCATATTCTCAATTGCTGGTCCGTAAGATAAGAATGGTTTTAATGAAGAACCAGTAGGGTGAGGGTCAGTTGCTTGGTTACGGTCGACAACATCTTTGAAGTGTCTGCCACCAGAAATTGCGACTAATCCACCGCTCTTACTGTCAACAATTGTTGAACCAACTTGTTGATCTTCGTTCTTATAGTAATTGCCGTTATCAATACGGTTCTGCAATGCTTTTTGAACGCTAGAGTCCATATTAGTATAAATCTTAATACCACTATTCATTAAGTCGCCAAGATTTTTGTCTTGGAACTCAGGATGTGCCATTAATTCAGACTTCACAAAGTTCACATATGAGTTATACTCAGGATCTTTATTATCTGGCTTAATTGCACGATCATCAGCACTACGTTTAACTAAGTTTTTCTCAATTGGTGTATCTTGCGCTTTTTTCATATCTTGTTCAGAAATACGTTTATGATAATGCATTAAGTATAATACAGTATCTTTACGAGATTCCGCTTCTTTAGGATTATCATATACATTGTATAAGTTAGGTACTTGAGGTAAACCTGCTAAGTACGCTTCCTCAGCTAAATTTAAATCTTTCAAATCTTTGTCGAAGTAATATTTAGCTGCTGCTTTAATCCCATAAACACCGTCAGAGTAGTAAATTTTGTTTAAGTAGATTTGGAAAATCTCATCTTTACTGTACTCTTGTTCTAAACGATACGATAAGTATGCTTCTTGTGCTTTACGGCCAATCGACTTTTGATCGGTTAAGAATGAACGTTTAACAACTTGTTGTGTTAATGTTGATGCACCTTGTGAACCGAATCCGCCAGTAATGTTTTTACCGACCGCACCGAATAAACGTTTATAGTCTAAAGCACCATGCTTATAGAAACGATTATCTTCAGTAGCTAGAACGGCATCTTTCATATTTTGCGGAACATCTTTTAAGTCCACGTGCGCACGTCTTTGGCCGTTATCAAGTGTCTTGATTAATTTACCGTCTTTATCATAAATCTTTGCTGGTATAGGATCTTTTAATTTTGCATCAGAAAACGCTGGCGCTTTCCATGCGTAGTAAGCGAATAAAAGAACACCAACTAAGGCTAAGACAATAAACGCAATTAAAATGAAGCCAATAATCTTAATAATTGTCCTCTTAATATTCCTATTCTGTTTTTTACCAGACTTTCCATTCTTAGAATGAGAAGTCTTCTTTCTTTCCGTCATACGCGGTCCTCACTTTCATCTAATATCAACTTATCAACGGCTTTGAGGTAATTCAATCGTGGTTGATACTGATAAGGAATATGGTAACCATTTTTTCTTATTTCTTCAACTGTAATTGATTTTCTGATGTTATTTTGATGTCTTTGCCAAAAGTTTTCAAAGGAACGATAAGGCAGCATATAAACTTCATCTAATGCTTTAAAACGAATTAGTAAAAATACAATTCCGTTTTGTTCATAGCATGATTTCATATGCGCAACTTGGTGTTCATGAATATTTTGTAATGGAAAAGACGTCTTGCTCTGGGTTTCTTTTGCTTCAAAATCAATATAACGGCCATTATAAATACCGTTATAGTCAGTTGTAGATGGGGTGCGGAAATATGCTTCTTTAATCACAGCTTTACTGCGTTTAGGATAAGAAACATTTACGATTTGAACGGGTGTCGGTTTCTTGTGTATTACTGCTTTACCTGTTGAAAGGTAGTAATCGTTTGATAATTCGATTTCCTTTTCTAAAGTCATCCCACGTCCGCCATACTTGATTTTACTTGAATTGAATGGGTTTGTGCGTCCAACTTTAGTCTTATTTCTATTAAATGGTTTACCATTTGGATAATTCATTTGTTTCACCACACCAACAGGTTTTTAAACCGTAATAATTATACACAACTTACAGTGAGATGCAAACTCTCGAAACTTATTTCAATACAATGCTTACTTAAAAACCTTCCTTTAGTATTTAAGCAAACATTGGTTTGTGTATATGTCACTTATTTTAACGTTAATCAAGCCATTTAACAATATTGAACCCTTTTATCATAGGGATTTAAAGGTTTTCTGAAATGACGTACTTATCAATATATGATAATTTAATTGTGAGGGAGGCGAAATGTGATTGTATACCATTATCTCAACATTAATAGAACAAACCTATATTATGAAACAAAGATATGAAGAAGCTAGATCAGGTAAGGCATATGATTTCAAAAACGAGGTGATGCCTTTTGCTTATCACATCGATGATTTGTTGAACCAATTGGATGGTTATGCAGAAAATATCATTGCGCTTTCATACATGAATCAGTTGAAGTATCAAATACTCAAAGAAAATTTAGAACGCCTTTCTGTCGAATGTCATTATGCTTCAGCAAGCCGGAAACTCTTTATGGATAAACTGAAAAGTGTGAACTATGACTTAAACTATTTAAAGGAAAGTGAAACGCAATATGGTTAAAACAGCATATGTTACCGGCTATAAATCCTATGAATTAAATATATTTAAAGATGATGCACCTGAAGTAAAATACCTTAAATTATTTTTAAAAAATAAATTGCAAAATCTGGTTGAGGAAGGTTTAGAATGGGTATTGATACAAGGACAATTAGGAATTGAAATGTGGACAGCTGAAGTGGTGCTTGACTTGCAACAAGAGTATCCTGAATTAAAGCTCGGTGTGATTACACCTTTTCAAAATCATACAGAACGTTGGAATGAACAAAATCAGTTGAAGTATCAACAAATTATTGAAAAAGCTGATTTTCATGATTCAGTGCATCACGCACCCTACGAAGGACCCTTTCAATTCAAACAAACAGATCAATTTATCCTAGACCATACTGATATGACTGTTCTAATTTATGATGAAGAACAAGAAGCGAGTCCAAAGTTCTTTAAGCGGATGTTAGTTGATTTTGCAGAACAAACAAACTATACTTATGATGTTGTAACGTTTGATGAAATCAATACATTCATCAGTGATATACAGTGGTCTGAAGAAAGTTTCGAATGAGGTGGAGAAAAAATGGCAGATGTATCTTTAAAATTATCAGCAAAAGATATTTATGAGAAAGACTTCGAAAAAACCCTTGCACGTGGATATAGAAGGGAAGAAGTAGATGCATTTTTAGATGACATCATCGCAGACTATCAAAAAATGGCAGACATGAATAATGAAGTAATTAAATTAAATGAAGAAAATCATAAGTTGAAAAAAGAACTTGAAGAGTTACGTTTACGTGTAGCTACTTCTAGACCACAAGAAAACAAAAGTTTTTCTTCAAACACAAATTCTAGTAATGTAGATATTCTTAAACGTATCTCTAATTTAGAAAAAGCAGTATTTGGAAAATAGTTATTCTGAGTTTATGGCTCGAAGTCTGAAAAGTTGTGCTTTTTCGGATTAGCTTTACCATAGACAAAGAACCATGCTATAATTTTAAGAAGTGATATTTCGGGTAATCGCTATAGCAATATAGAGGAAAGTCCATGCTCACACAATCTGAGATGATTGTAGTGTTCGTGCTTGATGAAACAATAAGTCAAGGCTAATAGACGGCAGTGAAATAATCTAAGTCTTTTGGATATGATTAAAGTAGCTTGAAAGTGCCACAGTGACGGAGCCTTTACAGAAATGTAAAGGGTGGAACGCGGTAAACCCCTCGAGTGAGCAATCCAAATTTGGTAGGAGCACTTATTTAGCGGAATTCAACGTATAAATGAGGGAATAAGTGTGCGTAAATACTTATTCCAGACAGATGGTTACCACCGGCGTACGAGTGACTACTAGTGCACGTTATCAGTACTAAGGTACAGAACATGGCTTATAGAAATATCCTCACTAGTTCAGCTCTCCAAGATTGGAGAGCTTTTTTATTTGATATCTCGCTTACTACACATATATTACCGCTTCAAAATTTGCTACAATAATAAAGTAAATCAACAAAAATAGAAGGAAGGTCAACGCATATGTATCAATTATTAGCCGTATGTCCAATGGGTCTTGAAGCTGTTGTTGCAAAAGAAGTTAACGCATTAGGCTACGAAACAACAGTGGAAAACGGAAGAATATTTTTCGAAGGCGATGAAACTGCAATTGCCAAAAGTAATTTATGGCTGCGTACTGCTGACAGAGTCCGATTAGTCATGGGACGCTTTAAAGCTACAACATTCGAAGAACTATTCGAACAAACCAAAGCATTACCTTGGGAAACAATCATTACAGAAGATGGTAATTTCCCAGTACAGGGTCGAAGTGTTAAATCAACGCTTCATAGTGTACCTGATGTTCAAGCAATCGTGAAAAAAGCAATTGTTGAACGCTTAAAAGATGCCTACGCACATAAAGGATGGTTAGATGAAACAGGAAGTAAGTATCCTTTGGAAGTCGCAATTCATAAAGACGAAGTACTTTTAACAATTGATACTTCTGGTTCAGGTTTAAACAAACGCGGATACAGACTCGCACAAGGTGAAGCGCCAATCAAAGAAACATTAGCTGCTGCGTTGATTCGCTTAGCTAACTGGGATGGCAACACACCTTTAATCGATCCATTCTGTGGTTCAGGCACAATCGCAATTGAAGCATGCTTAATTGCACAAAATATTGCGCCTGGCTTTAACCGCTCATTCGTTTCAGAACAATGGGATATCATGCCTGATGATCTATACGAACAATTGCGTGACGAAGCAGATCAACAAGCAGATTACGACAAAGAAGTTGAAGTCTATGCATATGATATTGATCCTGAAATGGTAGACATTGCGATACGTAACGCTGAAGAAGTAGGATTGAGTGAAGTCATTCAATTCGGTGTCAAAGATGTGAATACTTTAGATATCCATACCGATCAACCTATCGCATTAATTGGTAACCCGCCATACGGTGAGCGTATTGGTGATAGAGAAGAAGTTGAAGAAATGTATCGCTATCTTAGTAAGTTGATGCGTCAACACAAAAACTTATCAGAGTACATTTTAACAAGTAATAAAGAATTTGAATTTTTAACACAACAAAAAGCAACAAAACGTAGAAAGCTCTTCAATGGTTATATAGAATGTACGTATTATCAATATTGGGCTAAGAAAAAGTAAATAGTTTGAAAAATTGGGGTGACTAGGATGAATCAAGAATTTAAACGCGGCATAGTATACTCCATAATTGCCTATATCCTTTGGGGAACATTACCAATTTATTGGTCGTTGCTCAATGATATCAGTCCGTTTGAAATTCTCGCTTATCGTATTATTTTATCCATGATTTTTATGGTTGTATTAATCATGGCAATGGGAAAAAGTTCACAATTTATAAGTGGCATTAAAGCCTTAACAACCAAACAACTTTGGGCTATTATTCTAGCCGGCTATATCATTACAGTAAACTGGGGCACATTTATCTGGGCGGTAAATAATAATCACGTACTCCAAGCGAGTTTAGGTTATTATATTAATCCGCTTGTCAGCATTTTACTTGCGATGATCTTTATGAAAGAAAAATTCAATAAGTTAGAATGGTTAGCAATTTTCCTTGCTTTTATTGGTGTGCTATACATGACGTTAAAAATCGGCGAGTTCCCGGTTGTTTCGATTATTTTAGCAGTGTCATTCGGATTTTATGGCCTGCTTAAGAAAATTGTACCGATTGATGCTTTAAGCAGTATTACATTTGAATGTATCGTTACAACGCCAGCAGCTTTGATTTATATCGTTTATTTATGGATCTCACATCAAACAACCATTGGTATCAACATGCCGACATTCTGGCTATTGTTCTCAGGGGCTATTACAGCGATTCCATTAATTTCGTTCTCTGCAGGTGCAAGACGTATTCCTTTATCATTAATGGGATTCATTCAATATATCGGTCCGACATTAATTTTTATTTTAGGTATCTTTATTTACAGAGAACCTTTTGATACAAATCAATTCGTTACCTTTATCTTTATTTGGGCTGGAATTATCGTTTACAGCTTATCTCGCTACTTACAAATTAAGCATGCGAATAATCCAGGTCTTTAAAATTATGATGCATTTGACTAAATATCAGTCAGATGCATCTTTTTTATTCTCCGCAACATCGATTTTAATCCTTTAGAGTAAAGCGCTTTTAGTATACAATTAAAGCAATGTTATTTATAAAGGGGTACATAATCTATGACGAGTAACAACCAATTAGATATTTTATATAAATTAAAAAAAGAAGTCGAAAAATCAAACCATCAAGATTTGGTCCATATTATCAACCAAGTCATTAAAAAAGTTTATCTAGATCAATACACATTAACATTTGTCGGTCACTTTTCAGCAGGCAAATCTACATTAATCAACTTACTACTAGAACAAGAAATCTTACCAAGTTCACCTGTACCGACAACCAGCAACACAGCAATCGTCAGTGTCGCTGATAAAAGTGAAATTATCGCAAACTTAGAAGGTCAAAAATATACACGCTTGAACAATTATGATGAAGTGAAGCAATTAAACAGACAAAATGGGGATGTAGAGTCTGTAGAAATTCGTTTTGAATCTGATAAATTCAAAAAAGGATTCACCTTACAAGATACACCAGGTGTAGACTCAAACGTTTCATTACACCAAGCATCAACAGAACAATTCATGTTTACCAGCAATATTATTTTTTATACAGTAGATTATAACCATGTTCAATCCGCAATGAACTTCCAATTTATGAAACGTTTGAATCATGCAGGCATCCCAGTAGTCTTCGTAATAAATCAAATCGATAAACATAATGATGAAGAGCTTTCATTCGATGCTTTCAAACAAAATATTCAGCACGCGGTAGATGAATGGGACTTAGAACTTCTGAAAACATTTTATGTTTCTAAGTATGACCACCCAGAAAATCAAATTAATGCACTGTCTGATTTCTTAATCGAACAAGATACACATCGCGAGTCTATGGAAGACTATATTGAAAGAATCACACAGTTTATTACCGAAGACCAAAAATCATATATTCAAGCTGAAATGCAGGATATTTTAGCAAACTTAGATATTGATGCTTCACAATTTGACCAAGCTTATTTAAACTTCCAACAGAATCAATCTGTTAGTGAAGAAGCACAGTTGTTAAATGATCCAGATAAGCTCTATAAATATTTAAATTATCAACGCAAAAACATTTTAGAAAACGCATACTTAATGCCGCATGAAATGCGTGAAAAGATTCGTCTCTACTTAGAGAGCCAAGTAAAGACATTCAAAGTTGGCGGATTCTTTAATAAGAAAAAGAAAACTGAAGAAGCTAGGGAAGAGCGTTTACAAAATGTAATGACAGCGTTACAAGATATTGTAAATCAACAAATCAGACAGCCTATGCGAGAAGATATGTCATTCTTAACCCGCTTCATCAACCAAACAGACGTCAACCAATCTATTTTAAATCAGCATTATGAAATACCATCCTCACTTGTCACAGATTTATACCAAGAACAAATGAGTATCAGTAATGCTTATGTATTAAACTTCTGTGACGATGTCGTTAAAGCTATTCATCGATTTATTAAAAAAGAATCTGAACCTCTATTAAAACGTGCTATTGAAAATGCTGAAACACAACATGTCGACGATGAAGAAGAGACGGATCAAAATGATTATGAAAAATATATTGAGTTACGTAAGCTGCGTGAATCACTCATCACAAGAAATTATCAACATTATTATATTCACTTAGATGATTCATTAGATAAATTGATTGACCGTACAGAAATCACATATACAAAAGAAGAGCTAGAAACACCGAAAAAACAACTGAACCAAACTAAACAAAAAACTGAGTTAAAATCTGATATCGATATTGAAACAATTAAGCAAGGTATCGATATCATTGATCCTGTTCCTTTATTTGAACAAACCAAATCAGATTTGAAGGCTGCTATTGAACGAATGGATCAACAAATTGTGAAAATCGGAGTCTTCGGTACATTCAGTGCTGGTAAAAGCAGCTTAATCAATGCGTTACTAGGTGAAAATTATTTAGTAAGTTCACCAAATCCTACTACAGCAGCAACAACAGAGCTCTCATATGGTAATTCAAGTGCAATCACTTTAAAACAAGCACCTCAATTACTCGCGGAATTAAATCAATTAGTTGAATCTCAAAAATTCCACTTTGAGAGTTTAGAGGACTTTAAAGCAACAGATACAACAGAGTTAAAACATTCATTGAAGAAAGAACAACTTGCTTTTGTTAATGCGGTTAAAGAACAATTAGATTTATACCAAAATATGATTCAAGATGGTTACCATCACGATATCAGTCAGGATGAAGTAAAAAAATGGAGTGCTCAAGATGAGTATGCTGCGTTTGTGGAAACTGTTCATTTAAACTTACCGATAGACTGGTTGAAAAATAAAATTATTGTAGACTCTTTAGGGCTTTATTCAAATAACCAACGTCATTCTAATGAAACAGAAAAAATATTAACATCATCTGATTTGATTTTATACGTAAGTTACTTCAATCATTCATTTACTGATAACGACAAAGCATTTATTGAGTATATGAAAGAGATGAATCAACTCAATGAAAATCAAACATTCAAGATGATTATTAATGCAGTAGATTTAGCAGAATCAACAGAAGATTTAGAAGCTGTGGAAGATTATGTCAGCGATGCATTACAACAAGTAAATATGCCTGCTGATATTTATAGTGTTTCTAGTCGACGTGCATTAAAAGAGGGCGATGAAGGGCTAAATAAACTAAAAGATAGTCTAGATTACTTTGCGGAGGTCGAATCTAAGGTTGTTTTACAACAACAAATGAAAGCGCAACTTGAACAAATTAGTGCCTCTTATACACAAATGTCAGAAGACTATCAAAATAACCGTGAAGAAATGGAAACGCGTCAACAAGAAGTAAGAAAGATTGAACAAAAAGGTGCGATTCCAACTACGACTTTAAAAACGACTAAGCAACATGTTTATAACGAAGTTGAAGATCAAGTATATCACTTGAATGAACGCTTAAAAATTCAATTGTTTGATGAAGTTCGTACAGTATTCAACGGGCAAATGACTAAAAACAATGACTTTGATGCTGAAAAACGTGATGCAGTTAAAACATATCTTGAACAAATCCATGGCAGATTGTATATGGAACAAACTTTAATTGCTGAACGTATTAAAAAATTCTTTAATAAGCAACTGGAAGATCAACTTGCACCTATTGTTAAGCAATTGAATCAATTGCATATTTTATTGCAGCCACACTTTGAGATTGAAATGGATAAAGATAAAATTACAACGATGCATATTGATTTTAATGAAATGTTCGAACATCTTCCGAAAAAATTGACGAAAAAGCGTTTGTTGCAACTGAAAGCACAAAAAGAACTACAAGAGCAAATCACAATGGAAACAGTTGACTTGTTGCAAAACAACATTAACCAATTACGACAAGAGTTAGAACAACAAGTGTCTAAGATGGGCAAGATTGCAGATCAACAATTAAATGAGATTTCAAATGAAATACATGAACAAGCAAGCGCATTATTAAGCGTTAAAATTGATAATAGCTTGATTCAACAAATTGATGCGGCTAACCGTCAATTAAAAGAAATTATTTAACTTAGAAAGAGGAAGTAGTATGACAAACAAAGTATTGCTGGTAGATGGAATGGCGTTATTATTCCGCCATTTCTATGCTACAAGCATTCATCATCAATTCATGAGAAATTCAAACGGAGTTCCGACTAATGGCGTACAAGGATTTGTTCGTCACATCTTTTCAGCAATAGATGATATTCAACCGACACATATCGCTGTATGTTGGGACATGGGGCAACAAACGTTTCGAAATGAAATGTTTGCAGATTATAAACAACATAGACCAGCACCGCCTGATGAATTGATACCACAATTCGATTTAGTTCAAGATATTTCAAACGCACTTGGGTTTGTTAATATTGGAGTTAAAAATTATGAAGCCGATGATGTTATCGGAACGTTAAGCAGAAATTTATCAGAGGATAACGAAGTTTATATCGTTACAGGAGATAAAGATATCTTACAATGTATAAATCCTAATGTTGAAGTTTGGTTGACTAAAAAAGGATTTAATATTTATAACCGCTATGATTTAACACGCTATCAAGAAGAATATCAATTACATCCGCTTCAACTCATCGATATCAAAGCGTTTATGGGAGATACCGCTGATGGTTATCCTGGCGTCAAAGGAATTGGTGAAAAAACAGCACATAAATTGATCTTAAAATATCAGTCTGTAGAAAATGTTATCAATCACATTGACGAATTGACACCGGCACAACAAAAGAAAATCATCAGCCAATTAGATGATTTGAAACTTTCAAAACAACTTGCAGAAATCCACACTAATGTACCATTAGATGTAACAGCATTATTTAATCAAATGCAGTATCATCTGGATTTCATTGATATTTTCAATGTCTTAGATACTCACGATTTGAAAGTGTCTAAGAAATTTATTGAAAGAGAATTCTTACCATTTTAATCATTCAAAACAAAAGCGGGAGGGCGTTTCACAGTTAATAACTGTGGAGACGTCCTCCCGCTTCTTTTATTTTAATTGCTGATAGAGCGCTTGTTGCGCATGATGATTGGCTTCTTTATTTTGTGCTCTAGGAATCCAATCAATCAGACATAAATCAAATGCTTTCATTTTCTTCGCTGCTTCAACTAAATAACCTTTAAACTTCTCATTCTTAGCAAAGCCTTTATCTAAACTGTCAGTGATCAGCTTAGAATCGGTATAAATTAATGCCGTAGATACATTTAATTCTAATGCACAGTCTAAGGCAAAATTAAAAGCTTGCCATTCTGCTGAATGATTGTCAGTAGGTGCGATATCTTGCGTGAAAGTTTGATGGTTACTCTCTTCAATAATTGTTGCTGCAATAGATGCTGGTCCTGGATTACCTTTAACTGCTGCATCAAAAAATATTTTAGCCATACATCATTCCATCCTTAATCAAAATATTATATTATCTATACCCTCAATCAGTAACCTTCATCTTTGGATTGAATTTTACCTTTTCGGTACATTGATTTAGCCCAGTAACCAAATGGCACATTAAAGATTGTAGCAAGTAGTTTTAAGAAGTAAGTCGTAATAAAGATTTCAAAGACTGCACCTGCTGGCAGCAAACCAATAAACGCGATACTTACAAAAAGGGCAGTATCAATAATAGAACTTAATGTCGTACTCCCATATGCACGAATTGCAAATGTGCGATCTGACTTGAATACTTTTTTAATCGCATTGAAGATAAAGACATCGATATGTTGTCCGATGATATAAGCGATAATCGAACCTAACGCGATTCTAGGTACTATATTGAAAATTGTACTTAGCGCTTTTTGTGCCATATCTTCTGGAGCGGGAATAAAATGTAATGATAGTTGCATTAAAATTATCATTACTAATGATGAACTAAAGCCCATCCATACTGCTCTTTTAGCTACTTTACGTCCATAGATATCGTTTAAAATATCCGTCGCTAAATAAATAGACGCAAACATTACATTTCCTAAAGTCGCAGAAATCGTAAAGATGTCTACAGTTTTAATTACTTGAATGTTAGCAATTACAGTTCCGATAGCTACCCAAGCAATTAAACCTTGCTTACCGAACAAACGATACATTGCGACCATTAATGTAAAGGTCACTAGAAAGGCAATAATACCTAATATTTCATTGTAAAACATAATTAACCTCCTAAATTTTGTTAATGCGGGTGTTTAGAAACCGCAACTCAACTCATATATTCTATAGAAATCGTACATTAAATGCAATAGCCATTTAGTTACAACTACAAAGTAGAGAGATGAAGTTAACCGTGTCGCATGATATAATGAGGCTAAATTAATCGTCCTTAAACCATTTAAGGTGTTATTAATTATGTAAAGGGAGTGACGATTATTTTTTCAAAATCCGAAAAAAGAGCGCTTGATTCCATAGATGATTTATTAAGCACTTACTGCAAAAATTGTGAATTAAAAACATATAATCGTAAAACAAAAGGGAAAACATATGCACATCATTTTTGTATTTACGAATGTTCAGTAGGTAAACAAATCAAGCAATTTGGTAACGAACTACAATAATTGGGGGTTATTTTGATGGAAATCGTTCGTATTGAACCGACACCAAGTCCGAATACCATGAAAGTGGTATTGAATAAGAAAAGAGAGGACAATCAATCCTCCACCTATACAAAAGTAAAAGAAGGCCAACCTGATTTTATCAATAGACTTTTAGAGGTTGAAGGTGTTAAATCCATTTTCCATGTCATCGACTTTTTAGCTGTGGATAAAGTACCAAAAGCAGATTGGGAGGCATTACTGCCTAATATTACAGCTGCAATTAGTAATGAATCTGAAACTGAAACAAATGATACACCTGCACCTGATGAACATTTCGGCGAAATTAAAGCGGAAGTGCTCAAATTTAAAGGTATCCCGTATCAGATTAAACTCACTACTACTAAGGATGAAGAACGCAGACAATTACCAGACTACTTTGTCGATACAATGCTAGCAGCACAAAAAGATGATGACAATGTAGTATTTATGCGTAAGTGGGAAGATTTAGGTACGCGTTATGGCGAACTAGAAGAAGTTATGGATAATGTTGAAGAAGAACTTGTCGCACTATATCCTGAAAATAAACTTAATGAATTAAAACAAGAAGCATTAAATACGGATATTGTGGTTCCAACAGCACACTATCAACATGTGACAGTTGATGAATTTAATGCGGCAGAAGATTGGAAAGCACAACTTAGAATGTTGAAATCTTTCCCGACACCAACCAAAGAAGATTATCCTCTTATCGAAACTGCATTAAATCATCCTAAAATTCCAATTCGACGCGAAGCTATTGTGCTAGCAAGTATGGTAGAAGATGAGTCAGTTCTTCCATATATGTACCAAGGTTTACAGGATAAAAATCCTGGTGTACGCCGAACTGCCGGAGATGGATTAAGTGATTTAGGATTTAAAGCAGCTTTACCAGAAATGGAGAAAGCTTTAGATGATCCACAAAAGATTGTGCGTTGGCGTGCCGCGATGTTTATTTTTGATGAAGGTGGCGAAGCACAATTACCAGCTTTGAAAGCACATGAAGATGATGACGCTTACGAAGTGAAGTTACAGATTCAAATGGCCATCTCTCGTATTGAAAAAGGTGACGAAGCACTAGGATCTGTTTGGAAACAAATTGCTAACCGTAATAAATAAGCGGAATTAGGATGAATCAACAAATTAATTAGATTACATTTCTGATTATTTCATGTAAAATAAACTATAAATGAACAAGGAGTGTATATTATGAATCCATATGAAGCATATATGCAAGAACTCGCACAAGGTATGCGTAGCGAGTTAACACAAAATGGTTTTGAAAGTTTAGAAACTGCAGAAGCAGTTGATCAATATATGGACAATGTAGGTGCTGAGGAAACTACATTTGTTGTTATTAATTCAGTATGTGGTTGTGCAGCTGGATTAGCTCGTCCAGCAGCTGTAGCAGTTGCTGAGCAAAATGATAAAAAGCCTGATCACAAAGTAACTGTCTTTGCAGGTCAAGATAAAGAAGCAACACAAGAAATGAGAGAGTTCATACAACAAGTACCTTCAAGTCCTTCTTTCGCTTTATTTAAAGGTACAGAATTAAAACATTTTATGCCTCGTGAATATATTGAGGGACGCGATATTCAAGATATCTGTATGGATATCAAAGATATGTTTGATGAAAACTGTTAATCAATTTGAATTGATTTCATAATCGAAGGTACGGGACAATATTTGATGGCTGACTCAGTCCATCAATTGTCCCATTTTTTATAATTGGAGATACATACGATTTGAGGAGGAGATAGGTATGAATTCATTCGACGAAGCATATCATGACCTATGTAAGGAAATTTTAGCTATCGGGAACGAACGCGATGATCGTACACGTACTGGTACCATTTCAAAATTCGGTCATCAATCACGCTATGACTTAAGTAAAGGCTTCCCTTTATTAACAACTAAAAAAGTATTCTTTAAGTTGATTGCGACTGAGCTGATTTGGTTTATGAAAGGCGACACAAATATCAAATATTTACTAGAATACAACAATAATATTTGGAATGAATGGGCATTTGAAAACTATGTTGAATCAGAAGATTATCATGGTCCGGACATGACGAATTTCGCACATCGTGCATTACAAGATGAAGCATTCAACGAAGTTTACCAACAAGAAATGGAAAAATTTAAATCACGCATTCTAAACGATGATGATTTTGCGCAAAAACACGGCAATTTAGGGAATGTATATGGTAAGCAATGGCGAGATTGGGTTGGTGCAGATGGTCAACATTATGATCAACTTGCTACAGTCATCGAACAAATCAAAACTCACCCTACATCTAGACGTCACATCGTATCTGCATGGAACCCAGCAGAAATTGATACGATGGCATTACCGCCATGTCATACGATGTTCCAGTTTTATGTACAAGACGGCAAACTAAGTTGCCAATTATATCAACGTAGTGCAGATGTATTTTTAGGAGTTCCATTTAATATCGCAAGTTATAGTTTACTAACACATTTAGTAGCAAAAGAATGCGGCTTAGAAGTCGGTGAGTTTGTGCATACGATCGGTGATGCACATATCTATTCTAATCATATCGATGCGGTTAAAAAACAATTAAGTCGTTCAAGTTACGAACCACCTCAATTAAAAATCAATACAGATCGTTCAATTTTTGATATTCAATATGAAGACTTGGAGATTGTAAATTATCAATCACACCCAGGTATTAAAGCACCTATCGCAGTATAAAAACAATTAGAATTTTTGAAAGGGGATAAGAATATGACGCTTTCTATTCTTGTTGCGCATGATCAAAACAGAGTAATCGGTAAGGATAACCAACTACCATGGCATTTGCCTAATGATTTAAAACATGTCAAAAAATTAAGTACTGGCAATACACTCGTAATGGGCCGTAAAACATATGAATCTATCGGCAAACCGCTTCCAAACAGACGTAACGTCGTTTTAACACGTGATGAATCTTTTCATCCTGAAGGTGTAGATGTCATACACAATTTTGAGGATATTTATGATTTGCCTGGCCATGTCTTCATTTTCGGCGGCCAAGCATTGTTTGAAGAATTTATCGATAAAGTAGATGACATGTACATCACTGTCATTGAAGATAAATACCAAGGAGATACGTTCTTCCCACCTTATACTTTTGAAGATTGGGAAGTTGAATCTTCAGTTAAAGGAGAACAAGATGAACGCAATAAAATTCCGCACACGTTCTTACATCTTGTTCGTAAAAAGTAATAGGAGGTATGGAAATGCGTAAAAAAATTGTCACAGACTCAACAACAGATTTACCTCAATCATATCTAAAAGAGCACGATGTTCATGTGATTCCTCTTAATTTAACGATTGAAGGCAAATCTTATATCGACCAACAAGACATTTCTTCTGAACGTGTAATTGAGTTAATAGAAGAAGATGTAGATATCAAAACCAGCCAACCTCCTATTGGTAAATTTATTGAAATGTACGATGAATTAGGAAAAGACGGCTCAGAAATCATTAGTATTCATATGACATCTGGATTAAGCGGTACGTATCAAACTGCGTATCAAGCTAGTCAAATGACTGATTCAAAAGTTACAGTTATTGATTCAAAATCCATTTCATTCGGCCTTGGTTTCCAACTGGAACATATTGTTGAATGGAATAACGAAGGGTTATCAACAGAAGAAATTCTTAAAAAATTAAAACATTTACAAAGCAATATCAAACTCTTTGTAGTGATTGGCCAATTAAACCAACTGATTAAAGGCGGACGTATCGGTAAAGCTAAAGGTATGATAGGTAATATGATGCGTTTAAAACCAGTGGGCATTCTTGATGATGGACAAATCAAAATCCTTCATAATGCACGTACACAAAAGTCGAGTATTCAAATTATTAAAAAAGAGCTTGCTCAGTTCATTGAAAATCATTCGATTAAAAAAATCGGCTTAGCTCATGCAAATGCATTAGATTTTGTAGATAAGTTTAAACAACAATTTGCGATTGAAGAAAATAATACTGAAGTTGAAATCAATACGACAACACCAGTTATTTCAACACATACTGGACAAGGTGCAGTAGGATTCGTTGTCTTGCGTCAATAATCGATAATTCTCATGAAAATCATCGGGTTAAAGCAAACTAATAGAAAATAAAGTGCAGTCATGATAAATTTAGAATTGACTAAACGCCGAATGGAGGTAATATTTTGGCATATGCAACATTAGCTGGCGGTTGTTTCTGGTGTATGGTAAAACCATTCACATCTTATCCTGGTATTAAGAATATTGTCTCAGGATACAGTGGCGGCCACGTAGAAAATCCAACTTATGAAGAAGTATGTACGAACACAACAGGACATGTTGAAGCAGTACAAATTGAATATGATCCTGAAATCACTTCATTTGAAAATATATTAGATGTTTATTTCAAGACGTTCGATCCAACAGATAATGGTGGACAATTCTTCGATCGCGGTGAAAGTTACCAACCGGTCATTTTCTACCATGACGAAGAACAAGAAAAAGCTGCACAATCTAAAATCCAGCAGTTAAACGAACAAATGATTTTTAATAAACCTGTGATTACACCGGTAAAACCATATAAAAACTTTTACCCGGCAGAATCTTATCATCAAGATTATTATAAAAAGAATCCAATGCATTATGAACAGTATCAAAAAGGTTCAGGAAGAAAAGACTTTATAGAAAGACATTGGGGGGAGCAAAATGCTTAAAAAAAGTAAAAATGAATTAACAGATATGGAATATCTTGTTACTCAAGAAAATGGTACAGAACCTCCTTTCCAAAATGAATATTGGAATCATTTCGAAAAAGGTATCTATATCGATAAACTTTCAGGTAAACCACTATTCACTTCAGAAGAAAAATTTCATTCTGATTGTGGTTGGCCAAGCTTCTCTAAAGCTCTAAGTGACGATGATATCATTGAACTTGTAGATAAGTCATTTGGTATGGTAAGAACTGAAGTACGTTCTGAAAACAGCCATTTAGGTCACGTTTTCAATGATGGACCAAAAGAAACAGGCGGATTAAGATATTGTATCAATTCAGCTGCTGTACAATTTATTCCTTATGATAAATTAGAAGAACTTGGATATGGTGATTTGATTCCACATTTCAAGAACCAAGGAGAGAAATAATATGTTTAAAAAATTATTTGGCAAAGAGGATAAAGTAGATAAGTCAATCGAGGTTTATGCACCGATTTCTGGTGAATACGTTAAAATCGAAGATATTCCAGACCCAGTATTTGCGCAAAAAATGATGGGTGATGGCTTTGGTGTTAATCCAAGCGAAGGTGTCGTTGTTTCACCAATTGAAGGTAAAGTTGATAATATCTTCCCAACTAAACATGCGTTAGGTTTAAAAGCTGATAACGGTTTAGAATTATTAATTCACATCGGTCTAGATACAGTTCAATTAGATGGTGAAGGATTCAATGTATTGGTTGAAAGCGGCGATACAGTAAAAGTTGGAGATCCACTAGTTGAATTTGATTTAGACTATATTGGAAATAACGCTAAATCAGTCATTTCACCAATTATTATTACTAATACAGATCAAGCAGATAAAATCGATATCCACCCGCAAGATCAATTAGTTAAAAGTGAAACAAAAGTAATTGATGTGACAATGGGTTAATGAAAGATTATTCATTTTATCAATTTGCGCTTACTGTGCGAGGCAGACCTGATGAAAAGGTCAATTAGCAGAACAGATTTTTGATGATTTAGCTTTTCCAAAACATGAGTCAGACTTTCATACATTGTCAGACTATATAGAGACTGAAGCTTCTATCAGTTCACCAATGTATGTATTTGATGACTTATTTGATGAATATCAGGAATGGTTAAAATTTTAAATTTTTGACGTAGGGTTGGTGTGAGGCACCAGCCCTTTTTATTTTTTATATAGCCATATATAAGTTGATGAACGTGCTGAATTTGGTAAAATGAATTATCCATTCAAACTAGAACTTATTTATGCACATCAACGTAATTTAAGAAAGGGGCATATCCGAGTGACACAACATAATGATGAAACTAATCAACCTTCAGATGAACAAGACTCAAAAAAGGCACCTAAGTTTTTTAAAATTAAAAGATGGAAATTCATCACATTTAGTATACTCGCATTGTTGTTAACAATTATCCTTACAGTCTTTGCGACAATCGCGATAGCACACAAATTTTCAGGGCTAGACGACTCACAAAGAAAATCATTCAGTAAAGTTGAAAGTACATATCAAACATTAGCCAATGATTACTATAAAAAACAAGATTCAGAAAAATTATCTGAAGCTGCCATTAACGGTATGGTTAAATCATTAAAAGATCCTTATTCACAATATATGACAAAAGATGAAACCAAATCATTTAATGAAGACGTTTCAGGTGATTTCGTAGGTATCGGCGCTGAAATGCAGCAACGTAATAAAGAAATCAGTGTAACCAGCCCCATGAAAGGATCTCCTGCAGAAAAAGCAGGTGTACAACCCAAAGATGTTTTAACTAAAGTAGATGGGAAATCTATTAAAGGTAAGTCACTGACAGAAGTAGTCAAAATGGTACGTGGTAAAGAAGGTACTGAAGTTACGTTAACTATTAAGCGTGCCAACCAAGAGCAAAACATTAAAATCAAAAGAGAAAAAATCCACGTTAAAAGTGTTGAATACAAAAAAGAAGGCGATGTTGGTGTCTTCACGATTAATAAATTCCAAGAAGATACAGCCGCTGAATTGAAAACTAATATTATGAAAGCACATAAACAAGGCATACGAAAAATTGTATTAGATTTACGTAATAATCCAGGCGGATTATTAAATGAAGCCGTTAAAATGTCGAATATCTTCATCGATAAAAATAAACCGGTTGTGAAGTTGCAAAAAGGGAAAGAAATAGAATCGGTGAATACTCCGACCGATCCATTAAAAGAAGCAAAAGATATGAAAGTATCTATCCTTGTCAATGAAGGTTCAGCCAGTGCTTCTGAAGTCTTTACTGGTGCAATGAAAGACTATAATAAAGCGAAGGTTTATGGTGAAAAGACATTTGGTAAAGGTATTGTACAAACCACACAAGAATACTCAGATGGTTCGTTATTAAAATATACTGAAATGAAATGGTTAACACCACACGGTACTTATATCCATGGTAAAGGAATCAAACCAGATGTCGAAATTGCATCTCCTAAGTATCAATCATTATCAATGATTCCTGATGACAAAGTGTTTAAAGAAGGCGATCAAGATAAAAATGTCAAATCTATAAAAATTGGTTTAAAAGCTTTGGATTATCAAGTTGGAAAAGAAAACAATGACTATGATGCAAAACTCAAATCTGCAGTTGAAGATTTCCAAAAAGATAATCAATTACCAGTAACAGGCAAATTTGATAAAGAAACGAATCAAAAATTCGCAGAAAAGTTAGTAGATAAAGCGAATAAAGATGATGAAATGTTAGATACTTTAATCAAAAAATTAAAATAAAGGGGCACAATTTATGATCAGAAACGCATCACAAGAAGATTTAAATGCGGTAGCCGCATTGACAGAAGAAGCCAAAAAAATTATGGCAGAAGATAATAATCCACAATGGGATGAAGCCTATCCATTACTAGAGCATTTTGAGGAAGATATTACAAATAAATCATTATTTGTATTAGAAGAGGAGAATACAATTTATGGTTATATTGTTATCGACCAAAATCAATCAAAATGGTATGATGAACTAGAATGGCCGATAGATAGAACCAATGCTTATGTCATTCATAGACTTGCAGGTTCTGCTAATTATAAAGGCGCAGCAACAGCATTGTTTAACTTTGCTGTTGAACGCGCGTTAGATCACGGCGTTGATGTGTTACTCACTGATACGTATGCTGCGAATCAACGCGCGCAAAACTTATTTGAAAAATTTGGTTTTCATAAAGCAGGCGAAGCCAATTTAAATTATCCTCCTTACGATAAGGAAGAATCATTCTATGCCTATTATAGAATTTTAAAATAAGAATAGAGGTATTTATCATGACGAAAATTGCATTTACTGGCGGCGGAACAGTCGGACATGTTTCAGTCAATTTAAGTTTGATTCCAATTGCGAATGAAAGAGGTTACCAAACTTTTTATGTAGGTTCTAAAAATGGAATTGAAAAAGATATGATTTCATCACAATTACCAAATACACCGTATTTCCCGATATCCAGCGGGAAGTTACGCAGATATTTATCATTTGAAAATATCAAGGATGTATTTAAAGTACTCAAAGGAATTTTAGACGCACGTAAAATCTTAAAGAAACAAAAACCAGATTTACTTTTTTCTAAGGGAGGATTTGTATCTGTACCTGTAGTCATCGCGGCACGTTCATTAAATATCCCGGTGATTATTCACGAATCAGATATCACTCCAGGTCTTGCGAATAAAATTTCTCTAAAATTCGCAAATAAAATCTATACAACATTTGAAGATACATTAAAATATCTGCCAAAAGCAAAAGCAGATTTTGTCGGTGCAACTGTTAGAGATGATTTAAAACAGGGTAACAAAGAAAAAGGTTATCAACTGACAGGATTTAACGCTGAGAAAAAAGTGTTATTAGTCATGGGCGGCAGTTTAGGCAGTAAAACGATTAATGATTTAATTCGACGCAATCTTGACGAATTATTAAAAGATTATCAAATCATTCATCTAACTGGTAAAGGACTACTTGATTCAACTATTCAAAAAGATGGCTATCGTCAATTTGAATTTGTGACGAGTGAATTAACAGATTTACTCGCGATTACAGACATGGTAGTCAGCCGAGCAGGTGCTAATGCAATCTATGAATTCTTAACATTAAACATTCCTATGTTGCTGATTCCATTAGGATTAGACCAGTCTCGTGGCGATCAGATTGATAATGCAAAATATTTCCAATCTAAAGGGTATGCGCAAACATTACCAGAAGATGAAGCTTCTCAACAAAAATTCATGGATGCGTTAAAAGAGATTGAAAATAATCGTTCAACTATTGAACAACAAATGTCGAACTATCACCAGCTATTTACTAAAGAAGATTTATTAGACAAGATTCTTAAAGATACAAACCAAAAGGAAACGAGGGAAAGCTGAGTTGAGTCGAGCTAAAAGAATTTCACTGATTCTAGTATTTACATTGATATTCAGCGCGATTGCTGTGTTCCATCAAAATAGAATCGGTAATTGGATTGATACAGAAGTCTATGATTTTATTTATGCCTCACACAGCATCATTACAACTAGTATTTTTATGGGTGCAACTTGGATAGGCGAAGTATGGTCAATGATCTGCCTTTCACTTTGTGTTGTCGCATTTTTATTAATGCGTAAAATGCAAATAGAAGCTTTATTCTTTGCGATTGTGATGGCAGTTTCAAGTATCTCTAATCCAATTATGAAAAACACAATTGATAGAGAGCGTCCTACTAAATTAAGACTTGTAGAAATTGGCGGCTATAGTTTCCCAAGTGGTCACGCGCAAGGTTCTACATCTTTCTTCGGTAGCTTGATTGCAATTTCAAGCCATTACTTACACGGGACACCACGTGTGATGATGACTTCATTCTGCATCTTCATGATTGCGATGATTTGTATGTCTAGAATTTATTTAGGTGTACACTATCCTACTGATGTCATTGCAGGTGTACTTGCAGGTGCTGTATGTATTTTATCTGTATCATTATTGTTCAAAGGTAAATTCAAAGCCTTTGCTAAATGAGAATTAAAGTGAGATTAAGTGCTGCTTAATCTCGCTTTTTTTAATTTATAATAGAAAAAAACCGATTCTGCTTAATTGAGAATCGGTTAAGTATGTCACGTTACTTTTAGTGTAACGTCAGTATTTACGGGCATATATAAAAGGGGATAAATCGAAAATGACCAATCCAATTAAGAACGAAATGTGGGGGGATGTCTCATTTGTGATTGATAATCATTTTCAATTAATATTATACATGATTGAGAATGGTTGTCAATTAGAAATCAAAAATAATTTCACTTTTTTATTCAACTCCATATTTTTGTCACAATTAATCATTTGATTCGTTTCATTCGTTCTTAAACGTTTTGATTATGATAAAATCATGATTGAGGTGCTTTCAATGACAAAAATATTAATCGTAGAAGATGAGCAAAACTTAGCTCGATTCATTGAATTAGAATTAGTACATGAGAATTATGAAGTTGATATTGAAAATGATGGTGCAGAAGGATTAGAAACAGCATTAAAAAAAGAATATGATCTGTACTTACTCGATTTGATGTTGCCACATATGGATGGTTTAGAAATATGTAAGAGAATACGTGAAGTCAAATCTACTCCAATTATTATCATCACAGCAAAAGGTGATACATACGATAAAGTAGCAGGTTTAGATTATGGTGCAGATGATTATATCGTAAAGCCATTCGATATCGAAGAACTATTAGCACGTATTCGTGCAACATTAAGACGTCAACCAGCTAAAGACATCATCGATATTAAAGGCATTCAAATTAATAAAGAAGCCTTTCGTGTTACGATTGATGGTCAAGAGGTTGAATTAACTAAAACCGAATATGACTTGTTGCAATTGCTTTCTGAAAACTTAAATCATGTCTTACAACGTGAACAAATATTAAATCATGTTTGGGGTTATGACAGCGAAGTAGAAACCAATGTAGTGGATGTTTATATTCGTTATCTGAGAAATAAATTGAAACCGTTTGGTAAAGAAAAGGTAATCGAAACAGTACGTGGTGTCGGTTATGTGATACGCAAATGAAGCAACGAAAATTAAAAACTCAATGGATGCTAATTACTACGAGTATTACGTTTTTGATTGTTTTCATTTTCAGCTTAGTCATCATTTACTTTTTGAGCATCACTTTAAGAGACAGTGAAATTAATGATGCAGAAAAAAGTGCTGATAACGTTTCTGCTTTACTTGCGACGAAATCTTTGGTTGATATTAAACCTTTAGATTTAAACGCATCACTCGGTAATTTCCAAAAAGTGATTCTGTTTGATAATGACAAACAAAAGATAACCGAAACATCGACTATGAGTGATTTTATTAATAGCACAAAAGGTATTGAACCTTCTCAGTATCACAGTGTTTACGTGCAACGTATTAAAGATGCAAACTTTTTAATCGTTTCTCATCCAGTCGAAACTGAAAAGTTTCATGGTTATTCTGTGATTATCCATTCGCTCGCAAGTTATGATAGTGTTATGCATTCATTAATCATCTTATCGGTGTTATTTGGTATTATTGCCATTATTATTACTGCCACTATCAGTTATATCTTTTCTGCACAAATCGCAAAACCTATTACAATTATGGCTAACAAAATGCGTAAAATCCGTAGAGATGGTTTCCAGGAAAAGTTAGAACTACCGACTGAATACGATGAAACAACTGACTTGATTGATACATTCAACGATATGATGATTCAAATTGAAGAACTATTTGATCAACAACGCCAGTTCGTAGAAGATGCTTCACACGAACTGAGAACACCGCTTCAAATCATTCAAGGTCACTTAAATCTTATCCAACGATGGGGTAAGAAAGACCCAGCAATTTTAGAAGAATCATTAGATATAACAATCGAAGAAATGAATCGTATTACCAAGTTAGTAGAAGAGTTGTTACTATTAACGAAAGAATCAACCTATAAGGATGCTTTAGATGTAGAACCTGTTGATGTGAATGACGAGATTAAATCTAGACTAAAATCTCTCAAACAATTACATCCTGATTATAGTTTTACATTTACACCGTCAGTGAAACCAATATGGCTGAATATTAATCGTTATCAACTTGAACAAGTATTACTTATCTTTTTGGATAATGCGATTAAATATGATACAAGAGAGAAAAGAATAGAAATTTGTACTGCACTTAAAAATAGACAAGCAACTATTGAAATTACCGATCATGGTTCAGGCATTCCTAAAAAAGACTTAGACTTTATCTTTGACCGTTTTTATCGCGTAGACAAATCACGTTCTAGACAACGTGGAGGTAATGGTTTAGGATTATCGATTGCTCAAAATATAGTGAATTTACATGGCGGTACGATTCAAGTTGAAAGTGAAGTTGATACGTTTACAACATTCAAAATTACCTTCAACGTATAATTACATTTTAATGATAATTCGTCTATTATTGTACAATATTATATTTAAGGTTATATATGTGTATAAAGAGCCGTCATATCGGCTCTTTTTCATGCCATCAAATCGTCATTCTCCCTTTAATTTGTGAACATTTAATGATATTATTTATTTGTAAGCGTTTCAATATATTGTGGAGGGAGTAATATGACGAAATATACACAGGTTAGTGAAGCACCTGTAAATTTCGGAGCTAACTTAGGGGTAATTATTGATTTATACGATCAATATCTACAAGATCCAACTTCTGTCTCTGAAGATTTACAAATTCTATTTAGTACAATTAACAATGACAACAGAGAGGTGGCTGCAGCACCTTCATCAAGTTCTGATGATATGACAATTAAACAAGTTATGCGTTTAATCGATAACATCAGACAATATGGGCATCTGCAGGCAGATATTTATCCAGTCAATCGACCAGAACGTAAAAATGTTCCTAGATTGACACTTGAAGATTTCAATTTAACAAAAGAAGATTTAGAACAAATTTCTTCAGGCATTGTGTCAGATCATTTTTCTGATATTTATGACAATGCCTACGAAGCAATCCAACGCATGGAAAAGCGTTATAAAGGGCCGATTGCTTTTGAATACACACACATTAACAACAATAAAGAACGCGCTTGGCTCAAGCGACGTATTGAAACGCCATATAAAGCAAACTTAAATAAAAGCCAAAAGCTAGAATTATTCAAGACATTAGCACATGTTGAAGGTTTCGAAAAATATCTTCATAAAAACTTTGTAGGGGCAAAGCGATTCTCTATTGAAGGTGTAGATACCCTTGTGCCAATGCTGCAACAAATCTTAAGTCGTGCAGCTAAAGAAGAAATTCAAAATATTCAAATAGGTATGGCACACCGTGGACGCCTCAACGTTTTAACACATGTGTTAGAAAAACCTTATGAAATGATGATTTCTGAATTCATGCATACTGATCCAATGAAGTTCCTACCACAAGACGGCAGTCTAGAATTAACTTCAGGTTCAGCATGGACAAGTGACGTTAAATATCACTTAGGCGGTACGAAAACAACAGACACTTATGGTATAGAACAACGCATTTCATTAGCAAACAACCCAAGTCACTTAGAAATCGTGTCACCGGTTGTATTAGGTAAAACACGTTCTGTACAAGATGACCGTCATCAAAGCGGTAAAGTACAAACAGATTTCAGCAAATCTATGCCGATTTTAATTCATGGTGATGCTGCTTATCCAGGACAAGGTATCAACTTTGAAACAATGAACTTAGGCAACTTAGAGGGGTATTCAACAGGCGGTTCATTGCATCTGATTACTAACAACAGAATCGGTTTCACTACAGAGCCACAAGATGGTCGCTCAACAACATATTCTACAGATGTTGCTAAAGGTTATGATGTACCGATTATGCATGTTAATGCAGACAATGTTGAAGCAACAATTGAAGCAATTGATATTGCAATGGACTTCAGAAAAGAGTTCAACAAAGATGTTGTTATCGATTTAGTCGGTTACCGTCGTTATGGTCATAACGAAATGGATGAACCATCTATTACAAACCCAATTCCTTATCATGCCATCCGTAAGCATCCAACTGTAGATCACATTTATGGTGACCAATTGGTTGAAGAAGGCATTATCTCTGAGGATGAAAAGAATGACATCTTAGATGATGTTCAAAAAGAACTACGTGCAGCACATGATAAAATCGATAAAAATGATAAAACAACAACACAAGATATGTCTAAACCAGACAATGTTGACTTACCGCTTCAACCTGATGATCGTCAATTTGATTTCGAAGAATTGAAATCAATCAATGATGCATTATTAACATATCCAACAGGTTTTGAAGTCTTGAAAAAACTGAACAAAGTTTTAGAAAAACGTAGAGAACCATTTGAAAAAGAAGATGGTTTAGTAGATTGGGCACAAGCTGAACAACTTGCATTTGCGACAATCATGCAAGATGGCACACCAATTCGTTTAACAGGTCAAGACAGTGAACGTGGTACTTTCAGTCACAGACATGCGGTATTGCATAACCCTGATACTGGCGAAGAATATGTGCCTTTACAACATGTACCAAATCAACGTGCATCATTCGATGTTCATAACTCACCGTTATCTGAAGCAGCTGTTGTAGGCTTCGAATACGGTTACAATGTTGAAAACAAGGGTACTATGAATATCTGGGAAGCTCAATACGGCGACTTTGCGAATATGGCACAAATGATGTTCGATAACTTCTTATTCAGCAGTTATGCGAAGTGGGGCGAACGCTCAGGTCTAACATTGTTCTTACCACATTCATATGAAGGACAAGGTCCAGAACACTCATCAGCAAGATTAGAGCGTTTCTTACAACTCTCAGCTGAGAATAACGCGACTGTCGTAAATTTATCTAGCTCTAGTAACTATTTCCACTTATTACGTGCACAAGCAGCAAGCTTGGATACTGATGCAATGCGTCCACTAGTTGTCATGTCACCGAAAAGTTTATTAAGAAATAAAACTGTAGCTGACACAATCGATAAATTTACACAAGGCCATTTCGAACCTATCTTGCCAGAAGAGCATGAAGCAAGCAAAGTCAAAAAAGTGATTTTAGCTTCAGGTAAAATGTTTATTGATTTGAAGGAACGTCTGCAAAAAGAACCGGATGAATCGATTTTATTGATTGCGGTAGAACGCTTATATCCATTCCCAGCTGACGAAATCAAAGCAGTTATTGATCAGTTGCCAAACCTTGAAACAATTGCATGGGTTCAAGAAGAACCGCAAAACCAAGGTGCTTGGTTGTTCGTATATCCTTACTTAAGTGATATCGCTAGCGATCAATACGAATTGCAATATAGCGGTCGTATTAAACGTTCTGCGCCAGCTGAAGGTGACGGAGAAAATCATAAACTCGTTCAAAAATCTATTATCGAAGAGAGTCTTAACAAAAATTAGGGGGAAATTAGTATGTCTGAGATCGTAGTTCCAGAGTTAGCAGAATCTATTACAGAAGGTACAATAGCTGAATGGTTGAAGAATCCAGGTGATTCAGTAGACAAAGGTGAAGCTGTTGTCGAATTAGAAACAGATAAAGTCAACGTTGAAGTTGTATCTGAAGAAGCAGGTGTTTTACAAGAACACTTAGCAGAACCTGGTGATACTGTTGAAGTAGGACAAGCAATCGCAACTGTAGGGGAAGGCAGCGGCAGTTCATCATCTTCAGCTTCATCTGATGACAAAAAAGAAGAAGCACCAAAATCTGAAGACAAATCAGAAGAAAAATCAGAATCAAAATCTGAACCAGCAGAAGCTGACAAATCAGAAGAAAAAGAAAGTGCTTCTAGTGACCAACGCGTCAATGCAACACCATCTGCACGTAAATATGCGCGTGAAAAAGGTATCGACTTAGCAGAAGTTTCTTCTAAAGGTAACGATGTTGTACGTAAAGATGACATTGATCGTCAACAACAAGGTAACCAAAAACAAGCTGAGCCAGCGAAATCAGAAGCACCAGCTAAACCACAAAGCAGCACACCAAACAAACCAGTGATTCGTGAAAAAATGTCTCGTCGTAAACAAACAGCAGCTAAAAAATTATTAGAAGTATCTAATAACACAGCAATGCTGACTACATTCAACGAAGTTGACATGACAAATGTGATGAACTTACGTAAACGTAAAAAAGAACAATTTATCAAAGATCATGATGGAACAAAATTAGGTTTCATGTCATTCTTCACAAAAGCAGCCGTTGCAGCATTGAAAAAATACCCTGCAGTGAATGCTGAAATTGATGGACAAGACATGATTACTAAACAATTCTATGATATCGGTATTGCGGTATCTACAGATAATGGTTTAATCGTGCCATTCGTACGTGACTGTGATAAGAAAAACTTCGCAGAAATCGAAAGTTCAATCGCAGACTTAGCAGTTAAAGCACGCGACAACAAATTATCACTTGGTGATTTAATGAACGGTTCATTCACTATCACAAACGGTGGTATCTTCGGTTCAATGATGTCTACACCAATCATTAACGGAAGCCAAGCAGCTATTTTAGGTATGCACTCAATCATCACGCGTCCAATCGCGATTGATAAAGATACAATTGAGAACCGTCCTATGATGTACCTTGCTTTAAGCTACGACCACAGAATTATTGATGGTAAAGAGGCAGTAGGATTCTTGAAAACAATCAAAGAGCTTATCGAAAGCCCTGAAGATTTATTATTAGAATCTTAATCTATAAAGTAAATCATATTACAAACCTTAATACGACGGCAGTTTTGCCGTCGTATTTTTATGTTGATTTTTGAATTTAGAAACAAAAATAAGCAGCGTGATTGATTTAACTCATTAAAATCAATCATCGCTGCTTTTAATTCTATAACATATTGAAAACGACAAGTTCTATAATCGCAAGGATGACAAATACGATACATAAAACTCCGAAATGTTGCTTTTTAAACTTCGCATTTTCTTTAATTCGACCTGTGAAGTAGTTAATACCGGAGTACGCTGCTACAAGTATCGTTAAAGCGAATAATATCCAGAAAGTAAGCATTATTAATCATCTCCTTTGATCCAAATTTTCAGATCAAACATGCCTTTTCTAATCCTATATACTATTACTATACCTTATTTTGACTGAATTCATTCATTGAACACTTCATCATACAAAAACCACTTCATTTAAGTTATAATGAATGAGAAATCACAAAAGAAGGTGTGGGTAAAATGGCAGGTTTACGAAGTGTCACAATAGGTACTCGAAATCTAGAACAATCAATTTATTTATTTCATGATATTTTAGGATTGAATTATGAAAGACAAGGTTCAAAAAATGCAGTACGTTTTGGTGATGCATTTTTAAGTCCGGGTACAAGAATACACTTTATTGAAGTACCAAACTATTCGACAGAAAATAATCATGTCTTAAGTGTCGGTTTAAGAACACCATCAGATTTAGGATTAGAAGAGTATCAATCAATTTTAGACCAAAATGAAATCAAATATGGTGACGTTACTGAAATGAATAATAATAAACATTTTGAATTTAAAGATGGTAACGGACAATTCTTTGATATCTATTCTAATGAAAATAATAGTGGTGTACCATTAGGTATGCCTACCGATGAAGGTACGGTGAATCCGCTTCACCAAATCCAAGGACTTGGACCAGTGATTGTTCAAGTTAACGAAATGTTGCTGACTTCATCGATTTTATCTAAAGTATTCGGCCTTGATCATTTTGCTGAATACACACCGACTACAGATGATGACTTTAAAGTACAAGTATTTCGAATTGGAGAAGGCGGCTTAGGTGGAGAATTACACATCTTCCAAGCTACAGAACCAATTAATTTACCAGAATATGGTTCGGTCGAACAAATCGAATTTAGTACGCAATCTAAACAAGAATACCGCAATGCGGTCCAACAGCTAGAAACAATTGGCATTCCATATCAAACACTTGAACAACAAGATTCAGAATCAGTTCGTATTACAGAAAATAGCGGATTGTCATTCATCTTAACTTTAGAAAAAGCATAACCTGCACAGAAAGGATTGTGAACATATGTTACACGAAGAATGGAAAGACAAACAACCAATTAAAAAGGTAGAAGTACTGCATACAGACGCTAAAAAATTTACAGTATCTGATATGTTGACTATTGGAAAACAATACGATGTCGTTAACGAAACTGAAGAATATTATCAAATCATTGATAACTCAGGTAAAGTTGGCGGTTATTATAAAGAGTATTTTAAAGAAGTTTAATAAGCAATTTGAATTAAATATTCGATTAGGGACTTGGGCACAATGATGTGCCTCGGTCTATTTTTTGATGTATGAAAAGGAGAAATTTTAAATGGCACAACATCAGTATATTAATGCCGATAAAACAGTATTTGGTGACGCATATGCAATGATGCGCTTAAATAAAAACATTTTATTAAAAGGACCGACAGGGTCAGGTAAAACGAAACTCGCAGAATCATTAAGTGAAGATATTAATATTCCAATGCATCAAGTCAATTGTTCTGTTGATTTAGATGCTGAAAGTTTACTAGGTTTCAAAACTATCCAAACAAGTCCAGATGGCAATCAAGAAATTGTCTTTATTGATGGACCTGTTATCCAAGCGATGAAAGAAGGACACATTCTATACATTGATGAAATCAATATGGCGAAACCTGAAACACTTCCTATCTTAAACGGTGTGCTAGACTATCGTCGCAGTCTTACAAATCCGTTTACTGGTGAAATTATTAAAGCAAAACCTGGTTTTAATGTCATTGCAGCAATTAACGAAGGTTATGTAGGTACATTACCGATGAACGAAGCATTAAAAAACCGTTTCGTTGTTATTCATGTAGACTATATTGATGGCGAAACATTAAAAACAGTTATTAAAGAACAAAGCCGCTTAGACGATGATGCACTTATTTCAAAAATTGTCGCATTTAATGAAGACTTACGTACTATGACAAAACAAGGGCAAATTTCTGAAGAAGCTGCAAGTATCCGTGCATTGATTGATATGAGTGATTTAGCAACAGTCATGCCGATTGAACGTGCAATCCAACGTGCGATTATTGACAAGTTAGAAGATGAACGTGAACAACAAGCGATTATTAATGCAATAGAATTGAACTTTTAGTGAGGGATTTTTATGACCAATCGATTTATCAAGTTTAATGATGAAATCTTAGACGCTAAAAAAGTGATGATGTTGCAAGACCTTGCACGCTTACTTTTGGAAAATAATCAAACGCATGTCAAAATTCAAAAATTCCCTTATTATGATCCGATCGAAAATGAATTAATCGCTAGTGTCTTCTGGACACACCGTCCAAGTCATATTGAAATTACTGGACTAAAGACAGATGTTTTACTTGCGACCTATGGTTATCGATTAATGGATGAATTTATTGTGAATGAAGTATTAGACAATCAAGAATTTAAACATCCAAGTTTCTTTAAACAAGTCTTCAAGCTATTAGAAGATATGCGTGTCCTGAATGCGATTGTTAAAATTCGCCCAAGTATGAAAGATGCAATCGCTTTGCGCAAACAAATTCGTCTTAACTATACTGAGTCGCAAATCAGTGTTTATCGCACAAAAACAACTTATACTGATTTAATCTTCTTATATTTAGAGAAATCACTATTAACTGAAGACTTTTATGAAGTGCCTAGTATTAGACCTGATTTAGATCCAATCTTACAAAGTATGTATATGTATCTGCCTAATTTCTTTATGAACTACACATCAGAAGACAATAAGTTCTTAGCTGAACGTATTATGTATCAGCTTGATGACTTATTAGATGAAGACATGCTAAATGAGTATTATTACATTCCACGTAAAGTTTATAAAGAAATCCAAGCTGAAACTTTCGATGACCTTAAACGTGTGGATGCAGCAAATGTTGACGGTAAAGATGACACAGATGAAGATGATGACATCGAGACAGCTGAAGCTGACACCAAAGCACAAGACTCTAAATCGCAAGGTGGTTCTTACCTAGAAATGGAACTCCATGAAGGCGAGAACAGTGAAGCTGTCAGTGATAATGACAACGCACGTGAAGGTGATGCTTCTGATGATATGACAGATATGATGACTAAAAAGGGTAAAGGATCAAATGAGACCATAAATAATGAGTCGGGTGGCCAAACAGGTGCTTCATCACAACCTTTTGCCTTAAAAGGTATCAATGAAAATGTGGAAATTAAATGGAATGTGCCGGAAATAACAGCTGAGGATCGTGCAGCATATCACGAAGTAGAACGAGAAGTACAATACGAAATCAAGGATTTAACACAAATCATTGAAAAAACGATAGAACGTGAACAAGTTGATGAACGTCATAATCTGACTAAAGGACGTTTACAAAGAGACTTAATCAATTGGTTTATTGATGACCAATATAAAATGTTCTATAAAAAACAAGATTTAAGTCGTTCCTTCGATGCGACATTCACGTTACTTGTTGATGCATCAGCAAGTATGATTGATAAAATGGAAGAAACAATCAAAGGTGTCGTATTATTCCATGAAACCTTGAAAAAACTGAATGTAAAACATGAAGTTTTAGCATTTAATGAGGATGCATTTGATGCTGATGACAAATCGCAACCTAATATTATTGATGAAATTATCAATTATAATTATTCTATCGGTTCAAAAGACAGCGCTAGAATAATGGAATTAACGCCACAAGATGATAATAGGGATGGTGTCGCAATCAGAATTGCAAGTGAACGCTTATTAAGCAGACCGCATCACCAACAATTTTTAATCATCTTTTCTGATGGTGAACCTTCAGCATATAATTATGATCAAGATGGTATTATTGACACGTACGAAGCTGTTGAAGAAGCTAGAAAATATGGTGTTGAGATATTTAACGTATTCTTAAGTCAAGAAGAAATTACTGAAGATATTGAACGTACCATCCATAATATTTATGGACAATACGCTTTATTTGTAGAAGGTGTTGAGAACTTACCGAGTCAACTTTCACCTTTATTGAAAAAACTATTATTGAAGTCTGTTTAAAGACCTTATACAATACGCATACAAAACACAATAAGACATTATCTTGTTGATTGTATGCGTATTATTTTGTTTTAAAATTAGTAAAATGACATATTTCACTGATTATGTAACAAATTTCGCGTGATACTTTTTAAATTTTCTGAAAGTTTATATGGCAATTCCTAGTGCATTATGCTAAAATAAAGCAATATTTAAGATTTATAGTAACAGAAGGAGCACATCAAAATGAATAAAAACACATGGATTATCGGGTTTACCTTGTTTGCCATCTTCTTTGGCGCCGGAAACCTTATCTTCCCACCAAACTTAGGACTAGATAGCGGTCATTATTTCTGGCCAGCTATTCTCGCATTTGTATTAACGGGAATCGGGCTTCCGTTATTAGGTGTGGTAGTAGGTGCTTTAGATAAACAAGGTTATATCGGATCATTTAATAAAATATCACCTATTTTCTCAGTAGTATTCCTAGTGGCTATTTATTTAACAATCGGACCGTTGTTCGCAATTCCGCGTACAGCGTCAACATCATTTGAAATGACTGTTACACCGATCATTAATACAAGCAGCCCAATTGCGTTATTTATTTTCTCAGTTGTTTATTTCGCAGTAGTATTATATCTTTGTTTGAGCCCTGGTAAAATGGTAGACCGTATCGGTTCATTATTAACGCCAGCATTGTTGATTACAATCATTGCTATGATTATCAAAGGATTTATGGACTTCGGTGGTAATCCATCTAGCCATGGTACAGAAGCATATACATCAACATTAACAGGTTTCTCTCAAGGTTTTACACAAGGTTACCTTACAATGGATGCAATTGCCGCAATTGCTTTCTCTATGATTGTAGTAAATGCAGTTAAAGCAACAGGAGTGACACATGCTGATACAATCTTCAAACAAACAGCAATGGCAGGTGTAATTGCAGCAGCTGGTTTAATGTTCATTTATATTTCTCTAGGTTATATCGGTAACCATATGGTTGTATCTCCAGAGAAATTAAAAGATTTAGCAGCACATGACCAAAACGTCGGTACATACTTACTGACTACAATTGCCGGAACTGGTTATGGTGAGTTTGGTAAATACTTATTAGGTATTATCGTTGCACTTGCATGTTTAACAACAGCATGTGGACTTGTAGTATCAGTAAGTCAATACTTTAATAGTATTTTCCCTAAAATCTCTTACAAAGCTTATGTATTAGTCTTTACTGGTATCAGTTTAGTACTTGCTAACTTAGGTTTAAACCAAGTTATTCAACTTTCAATTCCAGTATTGATGATTTTATATCCAATCGGAATTACAACTGTATTATTAATTTTGATGGCACGATTTGTTCCAATGAAACCAATCGTCCAACAATTTACAATTATTGTGATTACAATTACATCATTAATTAGTGTAGCGGTTGCTAAAGAATGGATTCATTTTGGAGCTTGGAGCAAATTACCACTTGCTAGCAACAGCCTAGAATGGTTCCCAATTGCGATTGTAGCTGTAATTATCGGGTACTTAATCAGCTTAGGCGCAAAAAATCAAAAACCAATCGTTTACGAAAAAGAATAATTCTATAAATCTAGAACGGGAGTGTACAAATCATACGTACACTCCCGTTTTCTATGCTTATTCGTTTTCTATATCTACATACAATAGTTTTACTTTGTCTTTTAACAATTTAATTTCAGCAGGCGTATCAAATAATATTTCTCCATCAATGTCCATTTTAGTATTTGGAGTCGTTTCTAAAGTTGCTTCATCAGTGGATACTAATGTGATATTCTCAGTGATATCATTCCAATTCATACTGTCTTTCACGTGGAAGAAATCCTTAATTAAACTCATATTATGATTTTTGAATAGGAAGATATTCATTTTACCATCGCAAGGGGATAAGTCTTCTAAAGGAATTCTGCTTCCACCGACAAAATTACCATTTGCGATGAGGATCATGGATGTTTCTCCTGAATAACTTTCACCATTTGCTTTAACTTCATATTTATAGGTTTCAGGATCAGCAATTACTTTTAAAGTAGTAAAGATATAACTTAACTTACCAAAAACTTTCTTACTGTTTGAATCTACATTTTCTGCATTTTCTACCATCATACCGATTCCGGCAAAGTTTAACGCAATATGACCATTAATATCTAATACATCAAAAGATTTCACTTTAGCTTCAAGCAATTGTTGTGCTGCTTGTACAGGTCTAGCAGCCAAATTTAATGTTTTAGCAAAATCATTAAACGTTCCGCCTGGAATAATGCCGATAGGAATATTCAACTCATTTTTTACGACGCCGTTTACTAACTCATTAACTGTACCATCGCCGCCTAAGATAAAGAAGATATCATATGAATGGTCATCATTTTGTGCTACAGTATCACAAAACTTTTTAATATCTCCTTCTTCTTTACTTAATTTAATTGTTAAATCATCACACATTTGAACTAAGCTTTCTGTTACTTGTCCAATTGATTTATACAGGTTGCCTTGACCTGCAGCTTGATGATAAAACAAAACACCTTTATTGAAGTGTTGTGTCATTAGTTACCAGACTCCTTTGAACTTATCTCGTTATACTTACCCAAAAATTAATATTGTTCAATCATACAAAAGAAAAAACGATTATCTTTCACCAAAACGGTAGGGGAGATAATCGTTTTTGTTTGTTATTGTACTTTATTTTCTTTCATTGTTAATAAGCGTTCTTTCATATCCGCTTCTAAATGTTGCAATTCTTGTTCAGCTTGTTGACGTTTTTCACGACCTTCAGCTTGAATTTGCAATGTTTGTTCAACTGTTTCAATAATATTCTCGTGTGTTGATTTTAATGTTTCAATATCAACAATTCCACGTTCATTTTCAACAGCTGTATCCACTGCATTTTGTTTTAATAACTCTGAGTTCGCAGTTAACAGGTCATTGGTAGTATCAGTAACTGCACGTTGGGCTGACATTGCTTGTCGTTGACGCATCAATGTTAACGCAATAGCCATTTGGTTTTTCCACAATGGAATACTTGTCAAAATGGAGCTTTGAATTTTTTCGGCAAGTGTTTGGTTCACATTTTGAATCATACGAATTTGTGGTGCAGTTTGTAGTGATATTTGTCTAGATAACTGTAAATCGTAGATACGTTTATCTAAACGATCCGCAAATTGTTCTAAATCAGCTACTTCTTGAATATCCATTTGATTGCCTGATTCATATGCCTTTTGTCTTTTCTCAGGTAATTCTTGTTCTAAGATTGCTTGTTTCTTTTCTTGTGCCGCTACAATATAAAGATTAAGTTCTTCAAAGTAGTCTTTATTTTGATCATATAGACCGTTTAATAATTGAATATCTCTGTTCAATCCATCTTTATGATTTTTTAATTCAACAGAAATACGGTCTACTTGAGAGCCAACTGATTGCATTCTTGAGAAAATTTCATTCGCAGAAGCTTTAGCGCGTTTAAAAATTTTCTTTATGAAAGAATCTTTTTCTTGTTTAAAGTCTTCGGGTTGTACTTCTTTAAGTTTTACCATTAATTGATTTAATGTATCTCCGATAGGGCCTGTATCTTTAGACTTTACTTCAGTCAGCATTTTATGTGCGAAAGTCGACATACTAGATTGTGCATTAGAACCGAATTTCATCAGTGAGTCATAATTCATCGGTTCAATCTGATTTGCCAACTCTTGAATTTTCTTTTGTTGTTCTGGCGTGAAATCTTTATTAGCCTCCATGAGTGTCTGGTCATTTGAAATCTGGCTCTGTAACTCTGGATGTGTCGGCATTTCATTTTCGTTAGCCATTAATCATGCTCCTTTCTTTGTAAGTGACGTTGTTGCTCTATTTTATTCATTTCCATTTCAACATCAAGACGTGTATAGTCTTCTTCATTTAATCGCTTTAAATCAGCAACTAAAGTTCTTTTAACTTCATCTAAGGTAATACGTGTTTGTTCTAACTTTTGTTTTTCTTCTTTAGATTTTGCTGGCATTTTTGCCAATCTTGTATAGCTTTCAATCAAGTTCAACGCATTGTCTAAGTGCGAATAGAAAAAGCTATCAACAATAAAGAACTTTTGTGGTTGCTGTCTCACCGTAAAATATATCGTTCGTGCTAACCTATGAATTTCGTTAACTTGCTTGAAATCTTTTATTGATCGCACGTTGATAAAGGATTTTAGTAGTTTTCTAACTTTTGTTTGCGCATTATTTAAATGGTGACGCACAAATCTAAAGTCTCTTCGTGTTAATCCTATTTCATTTAAATATTTTTTGGATGTGAAAAATTGAGTAGGAAGGTAAAAAGCAAAGAATGCTGCAATACCGATTCCTAAATCATATACAAATAATATATCGAATGCATAAATACTTGTGAGCCAAGCGACAATAGCAGCTGGAACACCTACAAGTGTTCCATAAATTCGAGAAATATAATATCTCAATTTACATCTTCCTTTTTAAATAGTTCTAAATCTTTCTAAAGATGAATCTGTATCTAGATGTTCAATGTTGTAGTCTGTGACATTGGAAGCAGGGGAAGCACCCTCGATTATCGCTTGTGTGAATTGTTCGAGTTCTTGTTCTTCACCTTGGGCATATATTTCTACATATTGCTCAACATTTTGTACTGTTCCTGTAATATGATATTTCTGTGCAAGGCGTTCAGTAAAATAACGGAATCCGACACCTTGTACTTGTCCAAATACTTGAATTTTTCTACGTTGCATAAGATCACCTCTTTGTTTTATTATACGAATTTTCAGGGCAAAAAACTAATATTTACTACACAACCCAATATCTATAAATACAAACACATTTCTTGAAATTATCTCTTCAATAGTTAAAAATATAAAGAGAAATGATTTTCTAAAAAGGGGATTTTAAAGTGTGGACAGTCAATATAATCAGAGCTGACTATGAGGGATGGTGGTTGTTCGATGATTGGCGCGATAATATCTATGAACAATTTCAATTTGAACAATATGAGGATATGCTTAAAAAATACAGAGAACTGATTTGTTTGTCTAAAATGAAGTTTGATAATTTCATAAAAGGTAAGTACAACATTTATGCATTCTACAATAATTGTGATATGGGGTTTTGTGAAGATTGCGATGAAGATATGCAAATATTTTATAGCTTTATCGTATTATATAATAACGAAGTATATTACGACCTCCCAATTATTGACTAATTATTTTTTACTATTTGTATTGCAATGATATGGGGAATGCACTATAATGGGTTTTAAGCAATAGTTTTATTCCATATTGCAAAGAATATTTAGCTCAAACACATATAGAACATACCGATAACATTGCTTTTGCGTGATCTGCAACTAAGGGTGGTATCGTAGGATTTATATTGAGTCATGAACAGTTATTAACCCACCTGCAGCATATACATAAGACTGTTGAAAAGTGATTAGAATGATATAGATATCAAGATTTACTTTTGTGGTTTTACAATACTCTAATTATCGTAAGTATTTTTTGTAATATGCGAATAAGCATATTGAATTTTAGTCTTGGAGGTTTCACAAATTATGAAACAAGGTACAGTTAAATGGTTCAACGCTGAAAAAGGATTCGGTTTTATCGAAGTTGAAGGAGAAAACGATGTATTCGTACACTTCTCAGCAATTAACCAAGAAGGTTACAAATCATTAGAAGAAGGTCAATCAGTAGAATTTGAAGTAGTTGAAGGCGACCGCGGTCCTCAAGCTGCAAACGTTGTTAAACTATAATTAATAGATGGCTTTTATTGATTATTAAACACTTTACACTTTGTAAAGTGTTTTTTTCTTTGCTTTTTCCTTTTTTGGCTTTATCCCCAATATAAAATAGAAGGGAAAATTAAGATAATGATATATTGTTGTTTCTTGGAAAAGGGGCTGGGACATAAATACAGTCCAAAAT